>JAFXQR010000154.1 GCA_017526985.1 Lachnospiraceae bacterium | reverse complement strand
TCCTCCGCATACGTTTCCTCATCGTATGCTTCTTCACCATCTTCTATATATTCTTCTTCATAACCTTCTTCGTATACTTCTTCACCATCTTCTAAATATTCCTCTTCATAACCCTCTTCATATTCTTCCGCATACTCATCTTCATACGCTGCATCGTCATACTCTTCTTCATATGTTTCCTCATCGGATGCTGCATCCTCTTCCGCCTCTTCGTCCGGCTCACTGCCAACCGTACCGCCGATCACTTCAAACAGATCCGAATCCAGGTCAATAAGCGGCATCGTCTCGGACCCCACCATTTTGACACTGTCCACATCGATCACCTGCGTTTCCTGCAGATCCCTCTTGATCTGCTCGGAAATATCCGTCAAAAGCATGGTATCTACCGATACTTCCCCCCGGAACATGTGATCTTCCGCATTTTCTTCGTCTGTATACGGCTCCTCTTCACTGTCTTTCGCATCTGCCGTTATCTCAGGCTCGGCAATTTCAGGCTCTTCCTGATCTGCCGCTTCCTCCGACTCCACACTTTCCGCTTCTTCCTTCACCGACACATCTGACATTTCTTCCATTATATCTTCCGTCTCTTTTGTCTCGGCCGAAAACGGCGTCTCCTCCGATATTTTCCCGTTTTCCGGATCCTTGCTTCCTGCTTTCTCATCTCCTACTGCCGCACGCAATTCATCCACAAGGATCGAAAGCAGCTGCACATGGATCCCCGCCTTTTCCTGCGCAAGACTCATCTGCTCATCTTCCGACATTGCTGCCGGCAACTCTTCTGCCGTCTTGCTATTCTCCGGCTTCTGTTCCGCAGACGGCACCTCCGCCTTTGCAGCCTCTTGTGCCTGCGTCGCATCCCCGCTCTCCTGCAGCTTTGGCAGCGAACCCGTTTCATCCAGATCTATGATATCAAAATCTTTATTCATTACACATTGTTCCTTTTCCGTAATGGACACCAGCAAGTTTACTAATTGTCAATAACTACAACTTTATGTAAACATAATTAGTTAGATTTTATCATATATTACAGGCGTTTTGCAAGTCATTAAAAAAAATCGGCGATTTTTGGTCAACCGATTGTTCATTGTTTCCATAATATATTTTTTCTTAAATGCGTTGTTAAATGTGTCAATTGTCATTAGGTAAATATTTTGATACACTCATCTCAGAAAAATAAATAAAAGGCCGAAAGTTTCGAAATGAAAGCTCTTTCATTTTCTTTTACTTCTTCATATTCTATAATTTCTAAACAGCTTACTTAGCTCCGGCCCTATCCCGTAACCTCCTACTTCGGGATTTGGTCGGGGCAAGGATTCGCCGCCGCTGCAACTCTCCCACGATGCCATCCCTGCAGCCGAAATCGTATCCATCCGCATCTGCGTGTTTACGCCCAAAAAACATAGATGCTGTAGATCCCTCGCTGGGACATCAGCTCAAATCCGTAATCCTGCGGAACATTCAGTTTGGGTTTCAGGGCATTCACCACAATAAAACGCACAGAATTCAATTTACACTTATCTGCAAGTACTTCAAAGTCCAGCATTTCCGCGCTCATTGCTTCATAAAATCCGTTTCCGACGCTCCAGCGCTCATCCAGCATTTCGCGCCCATATGGCAGACGAATGGATGCATCATACTGCCGTACATAGATCAGCATCTCCGGCGGAAATGCCGCAAATGTCACCTCATCCACTTCATTCTTTTTGATATCTTCTACAATATCGATCACATTCTGCGGGATCTGATAAGCATTCTGCGCCATCGCGATCTCACCGGACACCTGGCCACTGTAGACCGACTCCCCTCCCAGAAACAGGATCACTAATATCAACATCAATCCGGTGATCTGATGTTCCCGGATCAGCCTGGCTCCGGCATACGCCAGACCGATCCCCACCGGTACCAGCCACCACATGCGCCAATATGTCGTACGGTCTACAAAGGTACTGTACAGATAATAAAACAACGGAAAGAAAATAAAAATGACCAAAACAATACTGCCATGCAGCAGAATCGTACGGTTGGAACGCTCGGTTTCCGACAACCCGATATAGATCAGCGCCATAAAAAAGAGCACCATGATGATACCTGTTCCGGAATATTGCGAATATATGGTAAAGATTTCATTCAGCATATGCAACATAACCATCTGCCCCCTACATCTGCGCGATCTTTTCCATCACATACATTCCCATGAAATAATAGCAGGGAATCTGTGACAAAATCCCCGCCGGGATCAATAACGGGCGGCGGTTACGGAACGCGATCAGGATCAGTAACAAGGTCTCCAGCACCATCAGTAACAACAATCCCAGACTGCTGCTGAGCGCCCCCGTCAGATTAACAAAGAACAACAGCACAAACAAGCCCGCTGTCCCCCTTTCCTCGTCCTCATAATACTCCGGATCGTTTTGTTTTTGCTTCTCGGTTCTTTTGGTGATCGCCAGCAAAAGCAGAAATGTCATGGGAATCACCTGATTGGCCAGGATGGATTTGCCCTGCCAGGTTCTGGTCAGAAAAAAAGTCTCCCTTGTATATCGTGAATACACACCAAAAGCGTTTAACAGATAGATCAGGATCATAAACATCGGAAGTCTTGCCGGATCTTTCCGGAACAGCAACCGTCCGATCTGCATATAGATCATATAGGTAGCGATGATCAAAAACACCGGCAGGACCGTATGTGCCACTACGGCCACATGCAGACCGCTTTCCCTGGCAAGCAGGGCAATAAACAAGGGAAACGGTGCCAATGCATGCCGGTAATCCAGCCAGCTGTAGGCTCCGGTATAAGGATCGAAATAGTAGACCAGATCCGTTACATCCGCGCACAAAGCCTGTCCCACATAGTAGGCATCATCTCCGTCCGTCGTCATCAGGACCACGGACATCACTACCTGTATGGCAAGCAGTACAAAGAATACACACCACAATAATAATTCTGATCTGCTCCTGCCTTTCCACTGCGGAAAAGAAAAACTCTCTTCCGCCGTGGTTTTGGTGATACGCACCACCGCCAACACAAACCCCAGAAAGGAGAGCAGCACCGCGATCCAAAACATGATCTGGATCAGGAGTGAAAGATGCCCTCGCTTTATCACAATGATGACGGCCGGGATCTGAAAGATACCCAGCAGCAGAAAAAGACCGCAAAGATAAATCTGTCCCGGTGTCTTTTCCTGTTTCCGGATCAGATGGCAGGGCAGCATCCCCATCAGTAGCGGAAATACCACAAGCCACAATATGAAAGTGTCCAGACTGTGCAATATGGACATACCTTAATGATTTCCTTATTTTTTCTGTATTTTAATTCTGTATTTTGATTCTGTATTTAGTATTACATTTTTCCACATAAAGTGGTATAATGATGCAAGCGTTATTATAACCTATTTTTTGCTATTTGTAAAAACGAAAAGGAGAGAGATATGATTTCCATTGTCGTTCCGACTTATAATGAGAAGGACAACATCCGACCGCTGCTGGAACGCATTGACGGTGCGCTTCCGGGGATCGATTATGAAGTGATCTTCGTAGATGACAGCAAGGATGAAACTCCGCAGGTGATCGAAGAGATCGCCAAAGAAAACAGCCATGTGGTACTGCACCACAGAGAAAATGAAAAAGGCCTGGCAACCGCTGTAGTGAAAGGTTTCCGTTTGGCAAAGGGCGATTTTGTTGCCTGCATGGATGCTGACTTGCAGCATCCGCCCGAGGTTCTTCTGGATATGTACACTGCCATGCTGGCACACGCCGATATGGCGATCCCCAGCCGCTTTATTCCGGGCGGCAGCGACGGCGGTCTGGACCTCTTCCGTAAGATTGTTTCCGGCTCGGCACGCTACATCGGTAAGTTCCTGCTCCCCTGCCTGCGCAATGTGACCGACCCTACCAGCGGCTTGTTTATGGTCCGCCGCGAATTACTGGAAGGTGCAGATCTCAATCCCATCGGCTGGAAGATCATGATCGAAGTATTGGCAATGTGCCCCATCAAAAAAGTACTGGAAACACCTTATGCATTCCATGACCGTGAGAATGGTGAATCCAAGCTTTCCTTCAAGGTAACGATCGAATACATCAAGCAGATATTCCATTTGATGACCTATGCCGTCAACCGCGGACGCGGTATGCGGGTAGTTCGTTGGAGCCCTGCGAAACTTGAGGAACGCAAAAAGACTTTGTTAGAAAAATGATGCAAAAATAAACCCGATGCCGCAAGACATCGGGTTCTTTTTATATATATGTTTCTTTTTTTCAGCTTCTCTCTGCGATCATATCCCGCAGGGTATCTTTGATGTCGATGACCGGTTTCCACCCCAGTTCCGATTCCAGTTTGTAGGCAGATCCGACGATCTCCTTGTTGTCATCCGGCCGCACAAACTCGGGATTCACTCTGGTCGTCACTTTCACACCCACCTGCTCCGCAATGGAATCAATGATATCAG
>JAFXQR010000153.1 GCA_017526985.1 Lachnospiraceae bacterium | reverse complement strand
TGGCCACGATTCAGGCGTTTAAGAAGGGCTTTATGGAAGCCGGACCGGTGCTGCTGGAGCCTATCGCTACTTTGAAAGTGACCGTACCGGATAAGTATACCGGTGATGTGATGGGTGACCTGAACAAACGCCGCGGACGCGTGCTTGGCATGAACCCGG
Source organism: Lachnospiraceae bacterium (assembly GCA_017526985.1). Lineage (GTDB taxonomy): Bacteria > Bacillota > Clostridia > Lachnospirales > Lachnospiraceae > NK4A136. The sequence goes on along the minus strand of JAFXQR010000153.1, from coordinate 14,353 downwards.
TGGGCAACGGCAAACAGACCGTGGAAGCGGAAATCCCTATGTCGTCCCTGTACGGGTATTGCACAGATCTGCGTTCCATGACCGGTGGACGCGGAGATTACTCCTATCAGTTTGTACGGTATGAACAGACACCGTCGGATGTACAGGAGAAAGAAGTAGCAGCCAGAGCTGAGGCGGTTGCGGAAAATAATAAGGAAGAATGATTCGGATCGAATGAATCAAAAGCAGGACAAAATCAAGGTTTTAGGCATAACAGGTGCAGCCTTTGGCTGCATCCTGTTTTTGCTTTCTTTTATGCTCATCAATTTCCGGCTTTTCCCCATATTTAATGATTCGGATATGTTTGTGGATCTGTATCCCGCAAAACTGATGTGGGAACAGAAGAAACTGTTTCCGGAAAACTGGGTATTCGGAAACCAGTATTTTACCATTGCTTCGCCGGTATGGACGGCGCTTTTTTACGGAATCACGGGGAAACTGTGCTTTTCCATGGCACTTTCCGTGACACTGCTGACACTGCTCATCTGTGCGGCATGGCTGTGGATGCTTGCGCCGCTGCGCAGGGACCACAGTATCGGGGCAGTGCTTTTGTCGGTACTTCTTTTGCTGGGCGGGATGCTCGGCTACGATATCGTACATACCCAGCAGGGGCAGATCTTCTTTTTATGTACGGCTTATTATGCCAGCTATCTGCTGACTTTGTTGGTGGTTTACGGGTGCTATGCGCGGATGCTGAAGAAAACAAAGATCTCTGCAGTGATGTATGGGATCGCTCTTATCCTCTGTTTTGCTACCGGTATGCAGAGTCTGCGCCAGACCGCAGTCATGGTACTGCCTCTCGGATGTGTGGAAGCCTTGCGGCAATTGCTGGCTTTTCGAGAAAATAAAAAACTGACAAAAAAAGAGATCCTGCGGGGAATACATGCGCTTGGATATGCTGTGGCAAATGCCGCCGGATTTTTGTTCATCAAAGTGGTGATCAAACCGGCGCATCATAATGTGTACGGCAATACTTCTTCCCGCAGTACGGAAGATACGCTGGAGGGTGTGCGCACTTCGGTCAAAGCACTATTGGGTACCGTCGGATTGCTTTCGGGAACCAAAGAGGATACGGTGTTAAAGCTGGCATTATTCTTATTAGCGGTTATGGTTCTGGTGGCAGTTTTGTGGGCTTTGGTAAAAATGCTGTGCAAAAAGGAGTTTTCGGCAGAGCTTGCGATCCTTCTTTTATTCTGGATCGGTATCCTGGGAGTATTGCTTCCCGGATGTCTCTTTAATATCGTGGTGCGTCCCATCTATTATTTTACATGGTATCCTCTGGTGGCCATATCTCTTTATTATGTCTGGGAAACAGCGGGGGAGAAGCGAAACATGATCGGCGTGCTCCTGACAGTGGGACTCGGCGTGAATTATCTGTGTTCCTATTTGCCGAGTGTATCGGAAGCATTGCGGCGGCCGCGAACAGAGGAGCAGGAGATCGTTTCATATCTGGAAGAACATAATATTTCGTATCTGTACGGCGACTGGTCTTATGTGCTCGGGATCGCGATGACAGCGGACGGGCGGGTGGTACCCGGTGGCTGGTATTTTGAGACCTATCAGGTGCTTCCCTATGTCAATCCCCTGGGGATCTATGGTGATGAGGAGAATGAAAAAGCCCTGATCCTGCTGACAGAAGATGATAGTGAAGCAATCGCAATAGCGGAAGAACGGGGCGTTATGCTGCAACAGGTATTCGCGACAGAAAAGTACACCTTATATAAGGCGGATGCGCAACTGATGTATGAATAAGTAAGACTTCTTAATTGTTTTTTATAAACGGCTTTTATTGTTGGGTTCTTTAGTTGATTTTTTCGGAAGATTTGGTAAAATGCCTTTATGAGCACAAAAGAGAAACCGATATTGGGGATCGTAGTTCCCTGCTATAACGAAGAAGAAGCGCTTCCGGATTCGGCGGAGGCGTTGGATCATAAATTAAGTGATCTGATCGAAAAAGGCCTTGTCTCGGAGAAGAGTTTTGTATTGTTTTCGAACGATGGTTCCAAAGACGGGACAGCTGCTTATTTAAATCAGATCTGTCATAAGAATCCTCATTTTTATATGATCGATCTGCTGAAAAATGTCGGACATCAGTATGCGTTACTGGCCGGCATGCAGACGGCTGCTGAATTTTGCGACTGCGTGATCACCATAGACGCAGATCTGCAGCAGGATATTGAGGCCATGGATGACTTCCTGGAAGCTTATCGGAAAGGGTACGAAGTTGTATACGGGGTAAGGAATGACCGCAGTGCAGACGGCTTTTTCAAGAAGATGACAGCCAGCGCTTTTTACGGGCTGATGCACCTTTTGGGGGCGGACATAAAATCCAATTCGGCAGATTATCGTCTGATGTCGGCGGATGCAGTCCGGTCCTTGTCGGAATACGGAGAGAGCAATCTGTTTCTCCGCGGGTTGATCCCCTATATGGGATATCCGTCGGATACGGTATATTTTGATGTGAAAGAGCGGCAGAAGGGAAAATCCAAATACACATTTTCCAAAATGCTGACTCTGGCGTTTGACGGGATCACTTCGTTTAGTGACCGGCCTCTTAAGATGATCGGCACAGTGGGAATTCTTATGTTTATCTTTTCGCTGGGAATGATCCTGCACAGTGTGATCACATATATCATTGGCGCCAACCAGCCGGGCTATACGACAACGGTGATCTCCATCTGGATGGTGGGAGGTCTTCTAATGATCTCCATGGGGGTTTTGGGCGCCTATATCGGCAAGATCTATTCCGAAACGAAACACCGGCCCAGGTATCAGATCAAAAATACGATCCTGCCCGGGAAAAAGGAATAGGCGGCATTGGTTATGAAAGAAAAGCTCACGACTTTTGCGGCAAAGTACGGTACGATCCTGTATACGCTTGTATTTGTTGCATTGTATGCGACAATGATATTGCATGAAGCCTATTTCCGGGGCTGGTATATTTCCCATGATTCTGCAAATTATTTGAGAGAAGCTGCCAATCTGCTGGCCGGGAACGGTTTTAATGTGGACGGGCTGGCGGGAGGTCAGAAGCATTTTGCGGCGTGGCCGGTGGGTTATCCTGCGCTGATCGCCCTCACCTCATTCATATTTCGGATTTCCGATCTGTATCTGGCCTCAAAAGTTCTGACGATCCTGTCGGTAGCGCTGGTTATGGCGGTGATCGCAAAACGCTGGGGCAATCGTGTTGTCGTTGCGTCACTGTTCTTTTTCAATCCCGGTGTATTTGAGATCTTTTTATATACATGGAGCGAATCGGTCTTTTCGGTATTGTTATTCTGCTTTTGTGTATGTGCGTATGATACGCTGCGAAAACCGGAGAAGATGTATCCGTATGTACTGATGATCGTGACCGCTTTTACGGCGTTTACCGTACGATATTTCGGTGCAGTATGCGTGGTATTTATGGGTGGCATCTTTGCGTTGAAATTGTTCTTAAAGTATCTGAAAAAGGAAAAGATCAGCCATCGCAGTCTTTTGTTGTCTTTGAGCGCCTGCGGTCTTTCCGGTGTGGGAGTTCTGGGGTATCTGAAATATAACGAGTATATGTGTGGTTATGGTACCGGGATCGCCAGAGAAGAGTTTAATGAAAGCAGAGCGGAACTGTTTCGCTTGCTGCTTCGTGCACTGGGGACAGAGTTTAAAAATATGTTCTTTATGTCGGATACTTTACCGTTCAAATATCTGGGTGGCGGGATCGGTACTTTCTGCCTTCTGTTACTGACGATCCTGGCAATCCTGTATGGACTGCGGAAGAAACGGCATGCAGCGTTGTTGTTTCTTTTGTTTGCGGTGACTTATGATGCGCTTTTTATCGCAATCCGTTTCTTTTCCACCATGGATATCTTCTATTATCGTTTCTTTGCTCCGGTGGCCGGGATTTTATTTACCGGGTTGGTGCTACTGCCGGAGGAAGCGTGGGTGGAGCGGTTGCAGCGGGGGGCTTTTCGATATCTGCCTTTGGCTGCTTCCGTATTTGCGGCTTTTGTTGTCGTAAACCTAACCGTGCAGGATGGAAAACTTTATCAGACCGGCGAATATGAAGAACTGAAAGCGAAGGCGCTGGAAGACTATCGGGAGATTCCGGCCAATTCGGTCTGCCTATATGCGAGAGAAGATCCGGAATATCTGATGCTGTATTTCCGGCCGGATGTGGTGTTTTTTACAAAGACGGACTCGTGTTATGACAGTTATGAGATCCCACTGGGGGAGACGGTAGAAGAAATGCTTGCTAAGTATGCGGATTATGCTTATATCTGTATCGCAAAAGACCGTGTGGAAGAAATTGCCCAGACGGAGGTGGCGGACTGTTTCAGGGCACAGGAAACCGAAGGAAAATACATCATACTCCCTACCGGATCACGCTGAATCGTATACTGCGGGGCTACCGGATTTGGAGGGCGGATACTTGACAATAAAGCTAGAGCATCTGTATAATAATATGGTTTACAATAATTCTTTATAGTATATAAAGGGGGATGATTTTGATGAAGAGAAAAAACTTACCTAATCTTATAGGAAAGACGCTGGCAACGGTGATCCTTACCGGTTCCCTGTTTGGCACACAGAAACCCATCACGGCAGAAGCCGCAGTGCCCTCCGAGTTTGCTCTGATCTTTGATGCAACCTATTATGCTGCGAAATATCCGGATGCAGCAGCTGTGTGTGGCGGGGATGAAAACATGCTGCTGGCTCATTTTGTTAATTACGGTATTCCGGAGGGGCGCCAGGGCAGTGCTGCCTTTGATGTGAATCTTTATATCAGCAAATATCCGGATCTGCAGGCAGCATTCGGGAATGATATCACATCTTATTATGTACATTATATGACTGTTGGTAAGGCAGAGGGCCGTACGGCAGTTGCTGCGGCACCGGCAGCTCCGAAGACAACGACTGCTGCAAACAGCGGTTCTAATATGTCGGATACCAAGAATATGGACGATCACCTGCGCTGGGAACTGCAGGCAGCGATCAACACCTACCGTACCAACAATCATGCGGTAGCGCTTTCCAACAGCACGGCGATCATTGATGCGGCGCAGATCCGTGCGGATGAGCTGACTTACAAGTACGACCGTATCCGTCCGGACGATCGTAACGGCGAAAGCGTACTGGATGACAAGAATTGCCCACGTCATTATTATCGTGAGCTTCTGTATCGTTCCGGTAACGGTAATGTATCCGAGATCATGGACGAGTGGACCAAGGCAAATGCGGATGTAAAGAATGTCCTGCTGTACGGCGGATGGCGTCAGATCGGTGTCGGCCACAGAGTAGCAAACGGCGTTCATTACTGGGCCGTAGAGCTGACCGACGGCGATAACGTGCTGAAGGAAGGTTCCGATTCCGCGTCCGGCAATTATCTGCGTGAAAGATACCGCACACCGCTGGAGATCTCCAGAGAGGATAAGTAAAACGAAGCGCGGATATTGTTGAGAAAAGAGCGTATTTTTACAGCTGCCCAGGCCCGTTTTTCGGCACGGGGCAGTTGAAATGAAAAGCAATATAACAAAACTATATAAGCGAGGTAAAAGAGAAACACAATGGCGGTACCGTACAATCATCGTGAAATTGAAGAAAAATGGACAAAGTACTGGAATGAGCATCCCGTAAATGTGGATGACGGCAAAAAGCCGAAATACTACTGTCTGGATATGTTCCCGTATCCTTCGGGCTCCGGTCTGCATGTCGGACATTGGAGAGGATATGTGATCTCGGATGTATGGAGCCGCTATAAGATGCTGAACGGCTATTACCTGATCCATCCCATGGGGTGGGATGCGTTTGGTCTGCCGGCAGAAAACTACGCCATCAAGAATGGTGTGCATCCGTCGGTTTCCACCGCACAGAATGTAGCAAACATCAAGCGCCAGCTGGGGCAGATTGCTGCTGTCTATGACTGGGACCGCGAGGTAAATACCACGGATCCGAAGTTTTATAAGTGGACACAGTGGATCTTTGTGCAGATGTTTAAAAAAGGGCTGGCTTATGAGAAGGAAATGCCCATTAACTGGTGTCCTTCCTGCAAGACCGGTCTGGCAAACGAGGAAGTGGTTGATGGCAAGTGCGAGCGTTGCCATACGGAAGTGACCAAGAAGAACTTAAAACAGTGGATGCTCAAGATCACGGCTTATGCAGACCGCCTGCTGGATGACCTGGATAAGCTGGAGTGGCCGGAAAAAGTTAAGAAGATGCAGACTGAGTGGATCGGCCGCTCTTACGGTGCGGAAGTAAACTTCAAGATCGATGGCCGCGATGATGCGATCACCGTATATACCACCCGCCCGGATACCCTTTATGGTGCGACCTTTATGGTGCTGGCACCGGAGCACAAGCTGGCTGCAGGCCTGGCAACCCCGGAGACCAAGGCTGCTGTGGATGATTATATCTACAAGGCTTCCACCAAGTCTAATGTGGATCGTATGCAGGATAAGGAAAAGACCGGCGTATTCACCGGCTCTTATGCGATCAACCCGCTGAATGGTGCGAAGGTTCCGATCTGGCTGTCGGACTATGTACTGGCAGATTATGGTACCGGTGCGATCATGTGCGTACCGGCACATGATGACCGTGACTTTGCTTTTGCGAAGAAGTTTGATCTGCCGATCATTCAGGTCATTGCAAAAGACGGCAAAGAGATCGAGAACATGGAAGAGGCATATACCGAAGCCAGCGGTACCATGATCAATTCCGGCGACTGGAATGGCATGGAATCCGCGGTACTCAAGAAAGAAGCGCCCATGATGATCGAAAAGATGGGCTTTGGTAGGAAGACTACCAATTACAAGCTGCGTGACTGGGTGTTCTCCCGTCAGCGTTACTGGGGCGAGCCGATCCCGATCGTGCATTGCCCGGATTGCGGCTGCGTGCCGGTTCCGGAAGATCAGCTGCCGCTGCTTCTGCCGGATGTAGAAAAGTACGAGCCCACCGGTACCGGCGAATCTCCGCTGGCAGCCATCGACAGCTGGGTAAATACCACATGTCCGAAGTGTGGTAAGCCGGCCAAGAGAGAGACCAATACCATGCCGCAGTGGGCAGGGTCTTCCTGGTACTTCCTGCGTTATGTGGACAATCACAATGATGATGCACTGGTAAGCCGTGAGAAGGCTGACAAATACCTGCCGGTAGATATGTATGTCGGTGGTGTGGAGCACGCCGTGCTGCATCTGTTGTATTCCCGTTTCTACACCAAGTTCTTAAAGGACATTGGTGTGGTAGACTTTGATGAGCCGTTTACCCGTCTGTTTAATCAGGGTATGATCCTGAAGAAGGCAGCGGATACCGAGAAGTGGGGCGACAAGCCGGTCAAGATGAGTAAGTCCCAGGGGAATGTGGTCAGCCCGGATGAACTGGTGATGGACTATGGCTGCGATTCCCTGCGTATGTATGAGCTCTTTGTAGGTCCGCCTGAACTGGACAGCGAGTGGGATCCTAGAGGTATCGACGGTGTATACCGTTTCCTGGCTCGTTTCTGGACCATGGTACAGGAGAACAAGGATAAGAATGTGGCAGCGACTCCGGAACTGGAGCGTATCCGCAATAAGATGATCTACGATATCGATCACCGACTGAACGCATTCAGCTTAAATACCGTGATCTCCGGCTTTATGGAGTATAACAACAAGCTGGTGGAACTGACCAAAAACGGCGGCGTAGACAAGAAGACTCTGGAGGATGCAGTGATACTGCTGGCTCCGTTTGCTCCACACATTGCAGAAGAACTGTGGCAGGAACTGGGACATAATGACAGCGTGTTCAATGCAAAGTGGCCGGTTGCCGATGCGTCCAAGATGCACGAGTCAGAAGTGGAGATCGCCGTACAGATCAACGGTAAGGTAAAAGCGACCATCACCATTGATAAAAATGCGGATAAGGATACCGCGATTGCTGCCGGAAAAGAAGCATTGGGTGATAAGCTTGCAGGAACGATCGTAAAAGAGATCTATGTACCGGGCAAGATCGTAAATATTGTAGTAAAGGGCTGATCGCTTATGAAGGGGACGGATTTTCCGGTATCCCGCACGGAATTTCGGTCAACTGCAGATTATGAAGCGGCTATGCGGGACAAACGAAAGATCAATCGTCTTTTGGAGACGTATGATACCGCGAAAGAAAAAGGAACGAAGGATCTCTACCGGATGATGCAATCCGGGGAGATCCGTTTTGAAACATCGCTTGGGAAACGGTTTGATGATGCAGTTTACGACCTTTATCAGACTGTGGGTGCAAAGGAGAAGCAGGAAGCAAAGAAAGCACCCGCCAAAGCCGGAAAGAACAGCCAATCGGGGAAAAAAGAAGTGAAAGCGCTGGAGGATTATGATCCTGAAATGCGCAAACAGATCCTTCTGGAAATGAAAAAGGCGGAGAAACGCCGCAGGTTTGTGATCCGATTGTTTGTGCTTGTTGCGGTTGCCGGATTTGGCTATTATGCCATTTATTATCTGACGGCCGGACGCAATGATTCGAGAGGACAGGATCTGTCCCAACTGGTGGGCTCGGATAAACTGGTCGGCATGCGGCAGGAAGAAGATTATGTCGCCACTCTGACCGATGATTCGGGGAATGTTGTCAGTCTGGAAGTACTGGATAAGTACAAAACTCTCTATAATTTGAATCAAGACCTAATCGGATGGGTAAAAATTGACGATACAATAATTGATTACCCGGTCATGCAGGCGGAAGATAACAGCTATTATCTGACGCATAATTTTGACAGAAAAGAAGAGAAAGCGGGCGCATTGTTTTTGGATTGCAACTGCGACATCATTCGTGGAAATGATAATTATATCATCTACGGACACCACCTGACCAGCGGCAGGATGTTTTCGAAGCTGGGAGAGTATGAGTCGGAGCGCTATTATGAGAAACACCCGTATATCCAATTTGATACGATCTATGAGGAAGGCACATACCAGGTGATGTATGCCTTCCGTTCGCGTGTCTACGATGCGGACGAAGTGCGGTTTAAGTATTATCAGTTCATCAATGCGCAGTCGGAAGAAGAGTTCAATTCGTATATGCGTGAGATGGCGAGAGAATCGTTTTATGACACTGGAGTGACCGCGATATACGGTGATAAGCTGCTGACCTTGTCAACTTGTGATTATCAGGAGCAGAACGGACGATTTGTGGTAGTAGCAAAAAAGATCCGGTAAATGCATCGGAATAAAGTATCTGTTTTAAAGAATACAAAGATCTTTGGCGGATACAACGGAGGAGCAGGCTATGGCAGACAACAGAAGACTGACAGAAGAACAAAAGAGACGGATTGCCGAAGCGCATAGAAGAGCGGAGCAAGGCAAGACCGCTACGCAGCGCAGTACCCAAAAGACGGCATCCGCCGCCGGCAGTGCGCCGAAAAAAGTGTCTTCGTCTGCAAAAAATAGTGCCGGTTCCAGAAATTCCGGCACGACTCAGGGGAACGGAAATAAAAAGATGACTTCCAGGATGAAATCCACCATCCGTAAGAGTGTTGCGGGTGTATGTCTGGCAAGTTCCCTGATCATCGCTGCTATCCCGGGAGATAAATCAGGTACTGCAAAAGCTCTTGATCCTACCTGGACACCGAGTAATAACATTACCAATTATAGTGATGCTTATGACGATGCGCGCTCAGACTCCAGAAACGGAGATGTAGACATTACCGCAAAAGCGTTTCTGGATCCGACAACCCACAGCCCCAAAGACTGGTCCTTTACGATCAAGAAAAACGGGGATAACTATGTTCTGGATTCCCAGTTTGAATTTTATGAAGCTGCACCGCCGCAGGGAAGCACCTCGGCTGTGATCAGTTCTTATAATCCGGCCTCTATCGGGACTTCGTTAAATATCGATCAGTTTATCGTGCAGAAATATGACAGTCCGGATAGGGATCATTATGAGAACTTTGTAAAAGATATGAGAAACCGGTATTTTATCTTACCGGCGGATGATGAAGGATACATTCATTCCTTTGTTTATGATGATGACGGAAATGAAACGGATGCGAAAAAACATGATGCAACGGTTTTGGCAAAGTACCTGCCGACCGTAGAGGGCACCACGCAGTTTGAGGATGATGAGAGTATTTCCCGTTTTTATTGTGATACCAATAGTCATAAAGGTTGTATAGCCCGTAAAGTACACAACAGCACAACAGGAAATACCGGATCGGATAAGTATCCGGTGACGGATTCGGAAATTTACATCTATCAGGTGGTGGAAGGTACCTGGAGCAATCCGGTGGACGCCAATAGTTTCTGCATTGCAGATGGTTCACGAAAAACGGTTTCCGGTATCGCAAACGATGCATTTGCAGGTCTGGCGGGATGTCCGGATGTGGCGATCAACGAAAGTATACGGTATCTGGGAGACCAGGCATTTCAGAACTGTGATATCGAGACCATCGATCTGAGCGGTATCACCGAGATCGGTAACCGTGTGTTTCAGGATTGTGATGATCTGGAGATCGTACATATCTCCAAAAATGTTTCCCTGATCGGAAAAGAAGCGTTTGAAGGCTGCACCGGTCTGGTGGCCATCGGGGAAAAGGATGTGATCGGCAGTGTGGATGCCATCCGTTCCAGTACCAACCCGCCCGGGGCTGTTTTTCCTGCTACTTTAAGTGGTTATGCTTTTGGTGCATTTGCTAACTGCACCAGTCTTCCGAGTGTCGATTTTTCCAATATCAATAAAGCGAATGCGACCATCGGCGAATATGGTTTTTATAATACGCGTGATCTTAACAGTGTGGAGTTTCCCGGAAATGTGCAGATGGCACTTGGTACGGCATCCTTTGCCTTGCCTTCAGGGAGTGATACGCTGAAAGAATTCACATTTCCGAAGATGGAGCAGCACTATGTCAGCCCTTCCGATCCGGCCAAAACCGAAGATTATACCTTTGATTACCGTATGGAAGAGGAATATGGAACCTATACTTCCGTGATGGGCGACTATATCCTGGCCAATCGTTCGGGACTGGAAACGGTTACCTTCAGTGAGCTGGGATCAGGTTATACCGACTATACGGATAAAAGCAAATGGCAGTGGGTGCCGTACAATACCTTTTCCGGCTGTGTGGCGCTGGATAAGGTGGATTTCGGACCGAATACATTTACTGCGTTTGATTACAAGCTGTTCCGGGATGTTATGAATGATGAATTCTGTGTATGGGGGCCGGTGCAGGCCAGCGAAGTCACATTGGAACCCAGTGCACACTATGCAAGACCGCGGTATTGTACATGGACTGCGAAGCCGCATGATGAAAGCTCCTATATCCCGTATTGCTATGAAACGGTGGACAGCAGTAATAATACCGTGACCCACTATGAAGTGAGCATGGAAAACGGCGAAGAAGGCGATGCAAGTTATTGCAGATATATCTGTGATATCATCAAAGATGAGCCGGCAAGCGGACAGGCAACCCTGCACAACTGTATCTATTATCCGGGAGATGAAGGGAAAGATCTGGGTACTAGTGGACGCGACCCCTTCAAACTGCCGGAAACGGTGGGTAAGTATAATCTGACCCATCTGGATGATTATTGCTTTGATAAAGATCTGGTAAGCCATATCCATCATCTGCAGATCAATGATTCCCTGCAGTGGGTGGGAGATGGTGCATTTACCAATGCAGATCAGTTAGAGCATGTATATTGGGGACTGAATTCTTCAGTATATCATATCGGAGACGGTGCTTTTTATACCGGTGGGGAAAAGCTGTACTTCCATGGTGATGTGTCGGATGCTTATACACCATTTGCATTCGCGATGGATGATAATGTGATCAACAACCGGAATACCCGGATCTGTTATGTGACGGATTATGACTCACCGAATTTTTCCGGCGGTCTGTGCATGCTGCAGGATAACGGAAATGCCGGTGCTATCACCCTTGTGGATTATCCGCATATCACGGACTCCTATGATGATGAGTACTCCTTGATCTATCGCAAACTGCGTGGTCTGGACAAACCGGCAGAACTGAGTGATGAAGTGTGGAATGGCGGTAATCTGACGGACCGTGAACAGAAACTGCGGGATGCCTCTATGTATCTGACACTGCCGGAACAGATCGTATCCATCGATACCAAGTCCTTTATTCAGGATAAAGGCAACGAGATGAATATGGTCTATTTTGAGGATAAGATCGATGCCGGCGGAAAGACCAAACAGGAGCTTTACAGCAGTGACAGTGTAGCGTCTTATCCCAGCGGACAGGAACATCATATCGGTGGTTATCATGCAGGACTGTTTTCAGCAGAGACCGAAGAGAATCTGGATGGCTTCCTGGGTGAGGCAGACAGACGAGTCAACGGGCTGCAAGTGACTTCGCCTGTCAATAAAAAGGGCAATGACTGGATCCAGTCCGTCAATATGCCGGGGGTAAAGACCATCCCGGATTACACCTTTGACAGTTGTGAAAATCTGCAAAGTGTGATCCTCGGTGGGACTGCCGAAGAAATCGGGAAAAATATCTTCCAGGGCTGTCTGGCACTGGATAGCGGAGATGTAACATTTTCTTCTTCCAATGCGCATTATGAGTTTGATAATGCCGACGGTATTCTGTATGAAAACGAGATGAACGGAAACCGGAAAGTGATCACCTGCCTTCCGGCGATGAAGAATCCGATCACCCTGGGGGAGGATGTGGATGCGCTGAATGAGGAAGCTTTTGCAGGCTGTGAGAATGTTCCCAGCTTTGACCTGAACAAAACCCAGGTTGTGACGATACCGGAAAGAGCTTTTGATCATTGTCGCAGAGCGGTAACTATCAAACTGCCCGAAACTGTTGATACCGTTGAATATGAGGCTTTTGATAACAGCGCTGATGTTATGACAATTCAGATACCTACCATGGGCAATATGGAGTTGCCGGATAAAGCATTTGATTCGAGTGCAACCCGGATTAATTTGCGTGCCTATAAAGGATCCACACCGGAAAAGAAGGCAAATCGTTCTTCTACGGATAATCTGTTTTTTGAAGAGATTGGTACCGTATATACCGTGATCTTCCGAAATGATGACCGTACCATTATTGAAGAGAAAAAAATATACATCAACGAAAACGAGACTTCCGGTAATACCAAGTTCCCGGAAACCGAACCGTTGCCGCTCGAGCCGGATCATTCGGGATGGGAATTCAGCCGCTGGCTCTGGATCGATCATGAAGATGTGACCGGAAATGATCTGATCAATGATATTCGGGAAGATCGTGATATCATTGCGCTGTTTGTGCCGCCGGAAAAAGAGGATACACCGACCTATACGGTTACTTTCCTGAACGATGACGGAAGTACGATCCGTGTGGATACGGTTTATGAGGGCTCCTATATCCAGCCGCCGGTAAATGTGACATCCAAGAACAATCCGACCCACCAGTTTGTGGGATGGGCTTATCAGCCGTCTACTTTTGATGAGAACCAGACAGTGAAGCAGGACATTACCGCGACAGCAAAGTTTTCTCCGTATACCCATACGGTAAAGCTTTTCAATGATGATATGTCACTAATGAAAGAGATCACAGTGGAGCACGGTGGTTATCTGCCGCAGTTGCCGATCCCGGAGGATTCCAAGATCAACCCGGGCAAGCAGTTTGTCGGATGGAAATTTACACCCTCCAGTTTCTCAGTGACGGATCGTGTTACCCAGGATGGTATCATCGGTGTGGCAGCATTTTCTACCTATGATGTACCCGACGGATTCCATTCCGTAACCTTCTATAATGATGATAACAAAATCTTTATGGAATATACGGTGCCGGACGGCGGACCAATCTATGATCCGGGGCATCCTACGGATTCCGGACGGCATCCGAACGAGGGCTATACCTTTGATATGTGGTCTTTCCATCCGACCCATTATAATATTGGTGTGGCGGTATCCGAAAATGTAACGGTAGTGGCTGTATGGGAATATTTGGAGTATAAGCAGCCGACATCCACACCGAAACCGACCAGCCCGACCGGAACTCCGACGCCCACCGGTAAGCCGACGCCTACAGTATCCCAGAACGAAGGCTATCTGGTAACCGTAGAAAATGGTGCGGGAACCGGCAGACATAAAGCCGGTGAAGTGGTAACCATCACGGCTTATGCTGCAACAGAGGGCAAAGTATTTGACCGCTGGACCACTTCCAACGCGGATATCGGTTTTTCCAATGCGTATTCGGTAGCGACCACATTTATCATGCCTACACATGATGTGAAGGTAACTGCTACTTACAAGAGCGCCAATGCGACTCCGACGGTTTCGGCAAATGCAGCTAAGACCACGACAACACCGACACCGACCGGAACCGGAAATAATAACAACAATAATAAGAATAACAATAATA
>JAFXQR010000017.1 GCA_017526985.1 Lachnospiraceae bacterium | reverse complement strand
CATCGCCCGGGTGGAAGAGATCTCCCGTTGCGCCAGCGAAGTACAGGATGCGCTGATCTCGATCCTTTCGGAAAAGCGGATCGCCATTCCGGAGCTTTCGGATGAAGTGGCGGCCAAGAAGGGCTTTTCGATCATTGCGACTGCCAATACCAGGGATAAGGGCGTCAATGAGATGAGCTCCGCTTTGAAGCGAAGATTCAACATCGTGGTGTTGCCGGCACCGGCATCCATCGAAGCGGAGATGGAGATCGTGCAGGCCAGAGCGGCGAAGCTGGCAAATGATTTTGAACTGCGTGCCGCAATGCCGGAAGCAAAGACCGTGGAAAAAGTGGTGACCATCTTCCGGGAGCTGCGGGCAGGACAGACCATGGACGGAACGGTAAAACTGGCGCAGACCAGCGGCGTGCTCTCCACGGCGGAAGAGATCTCGCTGATCGTAAACAGCATGGCGCTGGCAGGCAGCTTCGGCAGCGGCAAGGTAACGGACGCGGAGCTGGCAAGCGCATTGCAGGGGGCCATCGTGAAGGATGATAAGAAGGATGCCAAGGCCTGGGAAGAGTACCTGGAAAATGTGATGCGTAAGCGCGGGAAAGAATACAGTACACTTTATTCGGAGTGCAGGAGTCTGCTCTAAATGGGAAAGATCAGTTATTTCGGGATCCGGCATTTATCGCCGGTATGTGCATATTATCTGTGGGAATTGCTGCAAAACGAAAAGCCGGGGCTGGTACTCATCGAAGGACCTTCTGATCTGAATGACCGGATGGACGGTCTCGTATCGGAAGAGGCACAGCTGCCGGCAGCGATCCTTGCTTATACGAAAGAACCACCTGTACAGACGGTGCTCTATCCTTATGCGGAATTTTCGCCGGAATATCAGGCCATCCTGTGGGCGAAGCAAAACGGAGCGCAGGCACGCTTTATCGACCTGCCTTCGGGGATCACGCTGGGATATTACAAGGAACTGCGCCGGCGGGAAGAGGAAGCGGAGAAGGAAGCGGCAGATCGGGAATTATCTGATAAAAAAACAGAAGATACGGATGCTGCGGAGGAGAAAACGCCGGAAAAGAAAAAAAGCGTATACGAGCGGATCGAGCAGGTGACCGGCGTACCCCACGATACCTTTTGGGAGTACACTTTTGAAGGCTGTGAGAGCAGAGAAGACCTGGCAACAGCCATGGAAAACTACGGTGCGTCCCTGCGGGAGTTTTCGGAAAAAGATGAGGATGACTTTAAGGCGGAGCACGAGGCACTGCGAGAGTGCTGGATGCGCCGGGAGATCGCACAGGCTGCGGCAGAGGATCCGGACCGCAGTATCGTGGTGGTGACCGGTGCTTTTCATACGGCAGCCGTACAGAAGGAATATACGGAAGAGGATCGTAAACGGACGGATGCCGCGCTGAAGGATAAGCAGAATCGGAAGGACTGCATGGCGACGCTCATGCCGTATTCGTATTATCGCCTGTCCGAGCATTCCGGTTACGGGGCAGGCGCCAGGGCACCCTATTATTTTGAGATCCTGTGGCGCTGCCGCAATGCATCCGCAGGAATGCCCGGCGGTGATATGGCGGCTTCGGAATATCTCACCAGACTGGCGGCTTATCAGAGAGCGCACGGCGGAATGGCATCGTCGGCGCAGGTGATCGAGGCGCTGCGGCTGGCAAAGGAACTGGCAGCGATGAACGGCGGGCGCTATCCGGCGCTGGCGGATCTGCGTTCGGCGGCGGTGACCTGCATCGGTGAAGGGAGTTTTGCGGAGATCGCCACGGCGGTGGCCGCCACCGAGATCGGAACCAAGATCGGGCAGATGCCGGAAGGCACGGTCTGCACCTCTGTACAGGAAGATTTCTTAAGACAGTTAAAAGGATTGAAGCTGGAAAAATATCGCAGCAGCGAGCGGCAGGAACTGGAGCTGGATCTGCGGGAAAACCTGCGTGTAAAATCAGAAGAAGCAGCGTTTCTGGATCTGCATCGTTCCTTCTTTTTGCACCGGATGTCTGTGCTGAAGACCGGATTTTGCGTGCAGGAAGCGCGTCGGCAGGATAACGCGACCTGGGCGGAAAAATGGATCCTGCAGTGGACGCCGGAGACGGAGATCCGTATCGTTGAGGCATCGCTGAAGGGCGATACCATCGAAGATGCAGCTGTGACGACGCTGGGGGAAGAACTGCGAGCTGCGGAAAATGTGAAGCAGACCTCGGCAGTCCTGGCCAAGGCACTGGAGGCGGGACTGAGCGCATGTGTACGTGAAGCGATCTATGCGGTACAAAGCAGTGCGGCAGGAAACGAAGCAATACAGGATATCGGCAGCGCCATCGGGGATCTGTCCATAACGGTGCGTTTCGGCAATATCCGGCGTATGGATCTGTCCGGCATTGAGCCGCTGATGGAACGGCTGTTTTTGAAATTCTGTCTGAATGTACAAAAAGAATGTATCTGCGATGAGGCTGCGGCAAAAGAGATTCTGCCGGCACTGGCAACGGTATGGGATGCCGTGCAGCTTCATGATTTCCTGGATAAAAAACGACTGTTTCGTGCGTACCTGGAACTGGCAGAGGACGATATGGTGAATCCGCTTCTGTCCGGATTTGCCTGCGGAGCTTTGGCAGAGCGCGGGGATATCGATGCGGAAAAACTCTATGCTTTAATGGAGCGGCATCTGGCAAAGGGCATGCCGGCATCGGACGGCGCGTACTGGTTTGAAGGACTGGCGGAGAAAAATCACAGAGCGTTGATCGCCAGACTGGGGATCTGGGAGCATCTGGTCGCTTATATCCGGTCTTTGGATGCGGAAGAATTCAAATCCGCCACCATCTGTCTGCGCAGAACCTTTTCCACTTTTTCGCCGGCTGAGAAGCTGGACATCGCGGAAAATATCTGCGAGATCCTGGGCGTTTCCGCTACCTCCGGTGCGGCCTATGTGAACGGCACCCTGACGGAGGAAGAGAGCGAAGAGGTACACGCGGCGGAAGAAAGTGCCATTGGGGATGTGGATGATTTTGACTTTGACATTTAGGAACATACATTGATCATTTTACCGATCACAGGGTAACGATATGGATAAGCAAACGGAAGCAACAACTACACAGCAAAACGACACTGCGGAACAGCTGAAAAAGTGGCGGCTGCTGCTGGGAAGTGAAAGTGAGAGCGGTTTTCCCGCAGATGGCATGGGAGTGATGTCGGCAGAGGAGCTGTTGATGGATCAGGCACTTTCCCAGATCTACGGATGGGATAAGGGAAGTACCAGTCAGAACGGGAAAGGGATGGCGTCGCCGATCCTGACCAAGTGGCTGGGAGATCTGCGATCACTTTTTTCGCCCATGCAGGTGCGGGTGATCCAAAGCGATGCCATCGAGCGCATGGGCATGAAGGAGCTGTTGTTTGAGCCGGAGACGCTCTCGGAACTGGCACCGGATGTTTCCATGGCTTCGCTGCTTTTGATGATGAAGGATCAGATCCCGAAGAAAGCAAAGGACCAGGCGAGGGATTATATCCGCAGGATCGTTGAGGAGATCAACAAACGGCTGGCGGACGATGTGCGCCGGTGTGTCAGCTCCGCAGTCAATAAGCGGGAACATTCCCCGATCCCGTCGGCCAGCGCGCTGGATCATAAGCTGACGATCCGCAGAAATCTGAAGAATTATGACCGGGAGAGCCGATCCCTCTATCCGGAGAAGTTTTATTTCTTTGAGCATGCGTCTACAGCGAAGAGTGCGTCGAGGACCATTGTGCTGGATATCGACCAGAGCGGCTCCATGGGAGAATCGGCGATTTATGCGTCAGTCATGGGATGTATCCTGGCCAGCATCAGCTCCGTAAAGACCTATGTGGTGGCTTTTGATACCGAGGTGACGGACCTCACGGAACTGTGTGAGGATCCGGTGGAACTGCTTTACGGGATCCAGCTGGGGGGCGGTACCAATATTGAAAAGTCGGTGGCTTATTGCAGCAGCCTCATTGCGGCACCGGCAAAGACAACCATGTTTTTGGTAACAGACCTGTACGAAAACGGCAACCGTGCCGGATTGCTGTAACGGCTGGAGGAGCTGAAGGAATCCGGTGTGACGGTGGTAGTGCTGCTGGCTATTTCGGACAGTGGCAAGCCGGTCTACGATCATCAGATGGCGGAGCGGATCGCGGCCATGGACATCCCTTGTTTTGGTTGTCCGCCGGAGAAACTGCCGGAACTTTTGGAGTGCGTCCTCAAACACCGGGGGCTGAACAGTTTTGGCTAATTTATACTTGAATTATAAAATAGAATTGAGTAAACTCTTTTCTTGTAACCAAAATAACAGAGGGGAGTTTTTTGATTATGAAAAAGAAGTTTTTATCCATTCTTCTTGTCGCGACATTTGCGGTAAGCACAGCAGGGTGCGGTTCGACCACAGCAGATCCGGCCACTGTTACACCGGACAGAACACAGGATGCACAGGCAGAACAGCCGGCACAGACCGGTGACGGGACAGAGGAGACCGGAGCGGTGGCGGAGCCGGTGGCAGCAGAGGCAAAGGTGCTGAGAGCGGCGACTTCCTTTGCGTATGGGAGTCTGGATGTACACAAGGAGTACTACGGCTGGTACACCTCCATCTACGGTGTGTCTGAGGCACTCTTCAAGATGGATGAGAATATGAGCGCGGCACCGTGCCTGGCGAAGGATGCGGTAGCAGACGGCAGCGTATGGACCATCACCTTAAAGGATGGTGTGGCTTTTTCCAACGGTACTGCTCTGACAGCAGAGATGGTGGTAAAGAACCTGCAGCGTGCCGTGGAAGTCAATGAGCGTTTTGCTTATCTGGCGGATTTTGAGATCACGGCAGCGGATGACAAGACGATCACCATCGACACGAAGGATGTCTATCCGACCCTTCGGAACGATCTGGCCAGCCCGGAACTGGGGATGATTGATCTGGATGCTACCACGGACTTTGATAACGCGCCGGTGTGCACGGGGCCTTTTGTGATCACGAGCTTCCGGCCGGAAGGTGATGTGGAAGTCGCAAAGAATGAGAACTACTGGGGCGGCGATGTGAAGCTGGACGGCGCGATCTTCTACTATATGCAGGAGGATGATCCGAAGCTGCTGGCAATGCAGAGCGGTGAGATCGACTGCTACAACAGCGTATCTTCCGCAGCACTGGCAGTATATGAGCAGGATCCGGATAACTATCATGTGGTATCCATCCCCAGGTGCAAGACTGCAGTTTTATTTCCTGAATGAAAATACCCTGGACGATTCCGTGCGGGAAGCCATCAACCTGACCGTGGATAAGGATGCGATCGCGGCATTTCTTTCCGGCACGGTTTCACCGGCGGTAGGACCTTTCAATCCGAGTGCGGCTTACGGTAAGGTGACGGTTCCGGCGGTAGATACGGATAAGGCAAAAGAGATTCTGGAAGCAGACGGCTATACCCTCGGAAGCGACGGCTTCTATGAGAAGGACGGCGAGCGTCTGACCATCCGCATCAAGTATTATGCGGCCAGATCCCTGGATACCGTGGCACTGCTGATCCAGGAGCAGCTTGCGGCAGTGGGCATCGATGCGGAGCTTGGTGTGGAAGAGGATCCGGATGCGACTTACCTGGCTACCGGAGAATTTGATCTGGGACTGTACTGCATGATCGCAGACAAGGCAGGCGATCCGTATTACTTTATCGATTCCGTATTTGCAGAGGGCTCTTATTATGACTGCAGCGGATTTGATGATGCGCAGTGCGAAGAGCTCATCGGCGAGCTGAAGAATGAGACAGACGCATCCAAGAGAGCAGAGCTGGCCAACGAGATCGTACAGATCGTGGTGGATGACAATGCCTATGGTTTTGTCGGACTGTTCAATTCCACGACGGTGCTGCGTCCGGGTGTGACCGGTTATGCGGAGGACATTCCGTTTGACTTCTACGGTGTGGATGCCGATACGGATATTCAATGATCAAAATGTTCGTGAAAAAGATCGCAGGTTTGCTGATCATACTGCTGATCCTGAGTTTTGGCGTATTTGCGCTGATGTACGCGGCTCCCGGGGATCCGGCCGAAAAGCGGCTGGTATCCCAGGGGGTGGCGGTGACCAAAGAGGTGCTGGACGCAGAGCGTGAACGACTGGGTCTTTTCAAGCCGTTCCTCGTCAGATACGGGGAGTGGCTGTTTTCGGTTGTGCGGGGGGATTTCGGCATATCCTTTAAGGATGATCAGCCGGTAGGGCCGAAGCTGCTCGCAGGACTGAAAAACACATCGATTTTGGCGGGCTCTGCGCTTGCGGTATCGCTG
>JAFXQR010000152.1 GCA_017526985.1 Lachnospiraceae bacterium | reverse complement strand
TCGAAAACTGCTTTATCTGCCCCGGCTTCCATGTATACTCCGCAGACTTTTGTCCACCTCACCCGCCCTTCGGGCACCCTCCCCTCAAGGGGAGGGCAAGAGTTTTTCGCCACAGCAACGGAGCTCGCCAAATACGAATTTTTCGAAAAGCTCTTGACAGAATAAATGTGTAGCTGTATAGTCTGTATTACAGAGAGTGATACAAAGAATACAAACGATACAGATAGAACAGAGCGGGAGAGAAAAAGCGGAAGACGGAGAGCAATCTGATGCATCATCCGAGAAAATATGTGGTGCCGGCGATCACACTGCTTGTAGCAGCATTGATCGGAACATTTATTATCAGATAAAAGAAAGGTGGCAGTTATGGAATTTGCAAGAATTGAAAACGGGCAGATGGCGGCATTATGGGTGGGAACGATCCTCAGTTTTGTGGCACCGCTGGTGCTTGCGATCGCGTGGATAAAGAAGACAAAAGAAAAAAAGAGAAAGGTGCTGTTTGGTGCGTTGGCATTTTTCTTCTTCGTTATATTTATGGAGAAACCGATCCAGAATGTGCTGCTCTTTCCGTCGGCGATGAATCTACCGGAACATGCAGCCAGTCAGTTTATCAGTGCGAGACCGATCCTGTGGGCATTTCTGGTAGGCCTTTTTCCGGGGGTGTTTGAAGAGACCGGACGGCTGGTGATCTTTAAGACAGCGCTGAAGGAGTATAAAAACCGGGAGACATCGATTTCCTATGGTATCGGACATGGGGGCTTTGAAGTGATGTTTATCCTGGGAATGACCTATGTTTCCTATCTGGTCTATGCGTATATGATCAACAGTGGTGAGTTTGGAAATATGATCGAACAGGTGAGAGCGGTGGCTCCGGATCAGGTGGAACAGGGATATGCGATTGCGGAGCAACTGGCCTCCTTCTCTGTGGGAGATCTGTTGATCAACATCGTAGAGCGTGTATTCGCAGTGCTGTATCACATCGGCGCTTCGATCCTTGTGTTCTATGCCAGCAAAGATAAGAAGAAATTTATGTTATATCCGCTGGCAATCGCGCTCCACACATTGCTGGACGGATTGGTGGGGCTGAATCTGGCGGGAGTGCTCACGATTTCGCCCTGGGCGATGGAAGCTATCACAGCAATTGTGGGCTACGGAACCCTTTATGGAGCATACTTTCTCTTATATAAAAAGGATACGGCAGCAGAGGCAAAGGAGGTGGCGGTATGATCATCAGAATTGACGAATTATCGGATGTGCCGATTTATCAGCAGATACGAAACCAGATCGTGATGGGGATTTCCGGCGGGGAACTGGCCGCCGGGGAACAGCTTCCGACAGTGCGCGCTTTGGCAGTGGAGATGGGCATCAATACCATGACGGTGAGTAAAGCGTACCAGTTGCTCAAGACAGAGGGCTACATTATGACGGACCGTAAGAACGGCGCCCGGGTGCGGACGGCCATCAACAAGCAGGCCAGTATACCGGATACGAACAAAACGGAACTGCGACGCATTGTTTCGGAGGCACGGATCTCGGGCGTGCCCAAGGAAGAGATCATCAAACTGGTCGAAGAGTATTACAGATAGGAGGATGGAGATATGTCATTCTTTTTCGGATTGTTAATGTTTATATGTGTTATGCCGGCACTTCTGATCAGCTATGTGCTGATGTATCCGAAACGCTGGATGGAAAAAAAGCTGATCTTCGGTGTGAAGAACCGGAAGGAGTATAAAGAAGGCGAGACGGCGGAGGAAGTTGGCCGGATCGTAGAGAAATACCGTTTCTGGGGCAAATGCATCCTGATCGTGGGCTGTGTGATCTCCGGACTGCTCCTGTTTTTGCAGGGGATGGTGATGCAGACAACTGTGTGGACCGTTTTTTTCATGCTGGTGATCCTACTGGTGAATATCCCGTATATTCTGGGCAACCGGGAAATGAAAGCACTGAAGCGCCGGATGGGACTGGTGTCGGAATCCGGGGTGAGCCTGGTGGATCTGAGCAATGCCGGAGCGGTGCATGCGTTAAAGCCGGCGGCAATCCTGGTGCCGAATATCTGCGCAACGCTGCTGATGGTGGTGTCGCTGCTGTTGGATCTGGATGTGATCTCCGTGGGGAAAAAAGTGACCGGTGACCACTTTGAAATGACCATGGTACTGTCGGTATTCTGGTTTTGCAATCTGCTGCTTTTAGTATTGGCATTTGTGTTTGACGGATTGAAGAACGAAGTGATCTCGACGGATAGTGATGTGAATGCAAACTATAACCGTGCCAAGAAAAAGAATATGGCAGATTACTTTGTACTGTACTCCTGGGTGAGCTTTGCCTATATGGTGGGCATGATGGTATCCTATGTGTTCATGCCTTCGGAACTGCTGGACATGATCTCGGTTATCGTATTTATGATCCTGGTGATGCTTGCGGTGGTGCTCTTTGTGGCACGGCAGAAACGGATCGAGGCGCGTTATGAAAAAGAGATGACGCTGCTGGCGGATGATGATGACCACTGGATCGCGGGCATATTTTATTACAATCCCAAGGACAAACGGCTGACTGTGGAAAAAAGAGTGGGCGTGGGTGGTACCGTCAATGTGGCGCATCCGGTCGGAAAGCTTCTTCTTGCGGCAGTGGCCTTCAGTCTGGTGGTGACTTTCCAGAGTCTGATCTGGATGGGGCAGCTGGAGAGCACGCCCATCCGACTGATGGCACAGGACGGCAAACTCATCTGCCATCAGCTGCGGGATGAATATGTGATCCCTTATGAAGAGATCACAGGTGTGGAATTGGGCGAAGATATACACGAGCGGAAGCTCACAAAAATCTCCGGTGTGGGAATGGAAAATCTTCTGAAAGGTAATTTTTCCGTAGACGGCGAGAGTGGCTGCAAGGTGTTTCTGGCGCCGGAGGGAAATGCGTATCTTCGTGTGACCACTGCAAACGGTCCGACTTATTATGTCAGCGGGGGTACTGCGGAAGAAACCAGGACGGTGTATGATTCGCTGGTAAATGTATTCTGAAATATTAGAATGATTAAATGTTTGTGAAGAATTGATGAAAACAGATAGTATGAGTTGACAGTTTTTTACAGTTAACATAAAATATTATCTGTTTGAAAACCAAAGAATATAATGCTTTTTATCAAACTCTAGGAGGGGACAGATCGTGGCAGAACAAAAAAAGAAGAAAAGGAAGAAATTTAAATGGGGCAAACTGATTATCATACTGTTGATCATTGTTGCCATCGTCTTTGGGCTGGGGCACTGTGCGGCGAATAAAGCAGCAGGTGCAGTGACTCAGGATACGGTAACCCGCAGGGACATTCGCACCTACCACAGTTTCACCGGTGTGGTGGAACCGGTCACGGAGCAGAATGTGCTGGCTGAGGTTACCGGTGTTAAGGTACTGGAAGTACTGGTAGAAGTGGGCGATGAAGTGAAGGAAGGCGATGTGGTTGCCATCCTGGATCGCGAGAGCATCGAGAATCAGATCGAGGATCTGGAATTGTCGATGTCGGTGAATGCGGCAAGTACGGATCTGTCCATTCAGCAGGCACGAAATAACTATTATAATTACCGGAACGATATCAACAACAATCAGAACAGCACGCTGGTAAATGCACAGAACCAGATCGTGACGGCTACCGTAAATGTCCAGAATGCGGAGATCGCATTGCAGAATGCACAGCGGGATTATCAGAAGGAGATCGATGAAAACAATGCAGGGCTCACGCAGGGGATCATTACGGCACAGAGAGCGGTAGACAATGCTTATCAGAATGTGCGTAATGCGCAGATCAGTCTGGAAGTGGCAGATCACGAGAAAAAAGTGGCAGATGATGATGTGCAGTATCGTTATGATGCCAACTATGAAAACGCGGAGCATACTTTGGACAGTGCCTGGGTATCGTACAACAACGCGCTGGCAGATCTGGAAGCAGCAAAGCGTACCGAGGAGAAAAATATTGTTGCGGTAACGGATAAACTGATCTCGGCCCAGAACTCTTATCTGAATGCAGTCGATCAGTACAATATCGCACTGCACGCACTAACGATGGCGGAAACATCCACGCAGGAGACATTGCAGTCCTATCGTAACCAGTATGATCAGGCGCTTTTGGGACAGGACACATCGGTCAATGAATTAAAGCTGGCAAGACTGTATGACCAGTTGGAAGACTGTACGGTAACAGCGCCCATGAGCGGTGTGATCACGACTTTAAACATCAAAGAAGGCGATATGATCTCCACCACTAACGAAAAACCGGCGGCGGTCATTACCGATTTCGGCGAGATGAAGATCAAGATCAAGATCAACGAGTATGATATTCTGGGGGCATCCGTTGGTGTACCGGTAGAGATCACTTTAAATGCTATCGGAAAAGATTATGAAGGTGAGATCGCGCAGATCAGCCGTATCGCAACTTCACAGAATGGTGTATCCTACTTTGATTCGGAAGTGAATTTTAAAGCAGACGAAGATGTACGAAGCGGTATGAGTGTGGAAGTGCGTCTGATCACTCACGACTTAAAAGATGTGCTGACTCTGGAGACCAAGAGCATTGAAACCAGAGATGACGGTACGGCTTATGTGAATGTGATATCCGCGGACGGTAAGGGCATGGAGCAGCGTGATGTAACATGTGGTGCTACCGACGGAACCTATACCGAGATCTTAAGCGGTCTGGAAGAAGGCGATGTGGTAATGCAGTCTGCATTTAATTTGGCAGATCTGCAGATGCAGGTATCGGGGGAATAAGACAGGATGGAACTGGGTGAAGAGATCCTCAAAATGCAGGGGATCACAAAAGAATATGAAATGGGCGAGGAAACCTCGGTCGTGCTCAAAGGGATCGATCTGAGTGTACGCCGCGGGGAATTCCTTGCCGTATTGGGACCGTCCGGTTCCGGCAAATCGACACTGATGAACATCATCGGCTGCCTGGATGTGCCGACGGCCGGGGATTACTGGCTGCATGGCAAGCGGATCGCGGATGAAGACGAAACAGAACTGGCGCGGATCCGTAGTGCGGAAGTGGGCTTTATCTTTCAGTCCTTTCATCTGTTACAGCGGCAGACGGCATTCCAGAATGTGGAACTGCCTCTGATCTATGCCAATATGTCGGAGAAAAAACGGCATGAACGGGTGGAAGAGATGCTGATCAAAGTGGGACTGGAGGATCGTATGTACCATATGCCCAACCAGTTATCCGGCGGTCAGCAGCAGCGTGTGGCCATCGCAAGAGCCATTGCGACCAATCCGACGATCCTGTTGGCAGATGAGCCGACGGGCGCACTGGATCAGAAGACCGGTGCGCAGGTGATGAATCTGTTTCATGAATTAAATGATGAGGGACGTACGATCATTATGATCACGCATGATGCCAAGATCGCATCCCATGCGAGCCGGATCGTGCGTATCCTGGACGGAAATATCAGTGAAGGAGGATTGGAAGATGCTTAATCCTGCAGTTGTCAGCCAGAGTTTGGGAATGGCGATCCAGAATATCCGATCCAACCGTATGCGCTCTTTTTTGACGATGCTGGGTATCATTATCGGTGTCGGGGCTGTGATCGGTCTGGTTACGATCGTGGAGGCCGTCTCCAGCGAGGTGATGGGAGAGTTTTCGGATCTGGGAGCAGGTACGATCTCTATTGCGACACAGCGCTCGGTGATGAAGGATGGTCTGTCGGAAGCAGATATGGAAATGCTTGCAAAGGTGGAAGGTGTAGCAGGGCTTTCGCCGACGATCTCGCTGACCACATCTTCCGTAGTGGATCGGGAAGTTTATGACAAGACCACGGTGGAAGGCAAGAATACCTTATATTTTGAACGGAACAATAATATCATTACTGCAGGTCGCGCATTTAATGCGCAGGATATGGATGGGGATACTCATGTCTGTATCGTGGATCAGAACTATGTGAAGAATGCTATGCTGGGAAGGCAGGTGTTGGGAGGTGAGATCCTGATCCACGGATATCATTA
>JAFXQR010000016.1 GCA_017526985.1 Lachnospiraceae bacterium | reverse complement strand
CATTATACGATCGTCGGCATCTACAAAAAGAGCGACAGTATGATGAGTATGATGTACGATTCCAATGATCTGACCGGAACGATCATGGTGCCGTACAAAAACGCGCTGGCCATGACCGGCAACGGCAAGGTGAACAGCCTGGAAGTGTATATTGAAGACGGCGCGCAGATGGATAAGGTGGAAGAACGCCTTCGTGCGACCATGAAGAATCTGTATAATGAAAATGAAGATTTCTTCAGTGTCTATAACTTCAGTTCCCTGATGGATATGGTAGGATCTGTATCCGGAATGATGAGCGGACTGCTGGGCGGTATTGCGTCCATCTCGCTGCTGGTGGGTGGTATTGGTATTATGAATATGATGCTGGTATCGGTTTCGGAGCGTACCAAGGAAATCGGTCTGCGCAAGGCACTCGGGGCCACGCCGGGCAGGATCCAGCTGCAGTTTATGATCGAATCCATCGTACTTTCTCTGGTGGGTGGATTTATCGGTATCTGTCTGGGAGAAGGCATCGCCATGATCGCAGCCAAGCTGATGCAGACGAAGTTTGTATTATCCGCAAGCGCGATCCTGCTGGGCTTCGGCTTTTCGGCGGCTGTCGGGATCATCTTCGGATGGATGCCGGCCAAACGTGCCAGTGAGCTGAACCCGATCGACGCGCTGCGTGCAGAATAAAACAAACCCTTGCCTTCTCCTTGAGGGCGCTGTGTGCCGGGGCACACGTTTAGCGCGGACCGGTCCAATGCGTCCGGGGGACGCATGCTCTGGACCGACCGGAGCGGAGCGTAGACCCGGCAGGTGAGACAGGTGACGCGTAGCGCCGGATGAGGTGTTAAAACAGTGACCGTAGTCATAGAAAGATATGACTGCGGTCACTGTTTTTATGTCTGCACATTTTGTATGATAGGTGAGGATTAAAAAAATAGGAATAAATGGTATGGATATGCAGGCAAGAAAAAAACAACTGAATATGGATCTGATCATGATCGGAGCGATCACGGCGCTGGTGCTGGTATTTGTGCTTATGATATTCGGACGGCAGTTCAACGGTTTTATTTATGATACCGGTCGTCCGGTTCTCCCGAGAGTTGCGGTAGCTGCGGTCTGCGGTCAGTATGCGCTGGCGGGGCTTGGCATCACCGTGGTATGTATGCTCCGAAAAGAAAGATTTACCGACTTCGGACTGAATACCAAAAACCTTTTGCCGGCATTGCTTTTGAGTCTCGCATGCTGCGTGCCTGATTTTATCTACCAACTGGCAAGAGGACATGTTCATGTGTGGTGCCCGTTTTACGATGTGTTTACGACAAAGGAACTGCTTTCCGCAAATATGGCGATAAAAATACCGGGCTTGCTTTTGACGGCAGTCGCCTGGGGATTTTTTGAGGGCTTCAATTATGTGGTGATCCGGGATAAGCTCAGTGAACGCTTTCCTTCCAAATACCGGTTTTGGGATATCGGGGCATTTGTTTGTGCAGTAATGTGCATCGTGATCCATGGAATGGTAGGAGTCACCCCGGATGCGTTTTTGGAGATGTTCCTGACCATGTTTTTGATCTACGGTATGCTCATTGTAAGAAAAGAAACGGGGAATGCGTGGGGGTGCGTTCTGATCTTTCTGGTTTACTGGAATGCGATGTAAGGAAAAAATAGAAAGGTATCAAAATGAAATCCGGGTTATCCGCATGGAATTTTATAAAGAATAACAAAAAGACCGTCGGTGCACTGGTGCTTGCGCTGGCGATGGTATTTACGGCGATCTATGTGATCGCGATGTTGTTAAATGTCTCTACGGAGAGTTTCCGGACGGTCGTTTTTGAGATGCCGAAGAAGGTGGCGTTCCTGGATATCTCTGCCAAAGGATATGGCATCCGGGCCGAAGATTATCCGGACCTGGAAGCGGCGAATGCGGCATATGATAAAAAAACGCTGGAACTGATCGAGCAGCTCAAAGCAACGGATGGCATATCGGATGCTTATTTTACGCAGGTGCTTGTCTGCCAGTACAAATCGGTATTCGGAATGATCGGATACGAAGTGCCGCTTCTGGACGCAGAACGGATTCCGGATTACCTTACGCATATGGAAGCACAGCTTACGGCCGGGCGGATGCCGGAGGGCGAAGGGGAGATCCTGGTAGAAGAGGCACTTTTGAAAAATGCAGACGCACAGATCGGAGACGCCTATATGCCGTTTGCCTACGGTGATACCTTCCGTATCGTCGGAACGCTGCGCTCTCCGCATATGACGGTAGTCGGTACACCGGCGGGCTTTACCAATCACGGTTGGTTCATTGTGACGGAAAAAGACGAAAGTATATATGATATGACGGCACTCTTAAAAGACCTGGGGATCACGATATCCGAGGCTGACCGGGTGGAAGACGGAGTATCGATGAAGTCCTTCTATGAAACGGAGGTCAAAGGTATGGTGGAGCGGGTGATCGATACGATCCATACGATCGTGACGGCATTTCTGGCATTTACAATACTGATCGCCTACATTTCGTATCTGAGAAATCGCGTGAACGAATACTGCCTGTATATGTCGATCGGTTACAGCCGCAGTGCCGTATACGGAATGATCATGCGTGAGATGCTGATGATCTTTAGCGCTGGTGCGGTGCTGGGAATGCTTGCGGGACTCGGCGGCGGATGGATGCTCCACAGGTTTATGATCGAGGCAAAAGGTTTAAACTGTCGTGTCCTGATGCCGGAGCAGATCTTCCGCATCCTCGCCACCTATGTGCTGATCATGGGGATCCTTCAGATTCCCGTTCTATGGAGTATCAACGCCGTCAAAACAATCGACGCGATTGAGGAATAAGGAGAACAATATGTTCGATGTAAAACAGATCTGTATGATCTACGATATAGAAAAAGAAGAAAAGATGTATGCACTCAAAGGCTTTGACCTGCAATTGCCGGACCGCGGACTCATCGGTATCATCGGGCCGTCCGCCAGCGGAAAGAGTACGCTGATGTATTGCCTGTCTACACTGAAGATACCGACGGAAGGCAGCATTCTCTATAACGGACGGGAACTGACCAACTGCACAAATGCGGAGAGGGACGATCTGCGGCGTCGTGAGTTTGGTTTTATCTTTCAGAAACATTACCTGGTGCCCTATATGAGTGCAGTGGAAAATGTGATGGTTGCGGCGAACGAAAAAGACAAAACCATGCGAAAAAAGGCAGAGGAGATCCTGACCAAACTGGGGATCCGTGAGCGGGAGTTTTCCAAGAAGCCGGCAAAACTGTCCGGCGGACAATGCCAGAGAGTGGCCATCGCCAGAGCCGTGATCAACGATCCGAAAGTGATCTTTGCCGATGAACCGACGGCATCGTTAGACCATGAAAATGCATACAATGTGATGAAGATCCTAAAGGAGTATTCTTTGGAACGGCTAGTACTGGTGGTAACGCATGATAAGAGTATCCTAAAAGACTGCGACCGCATCCTCGAGATGTGGGACGGCGAGATCCGTGATGCGTCATCGGATATTCCGGAAAAGGAGAGAGGATGAGACCGTTATCGGCATTCTGCTATATCAAAGAAAATAAAAGCCGTGCGGCACTCCTGATCCTTCTGTTTATGTGTACCGTGTTTTTGTTCATTGCGGGAAACTATATCAGCAGTATGCGGTATTTCTGGAGTAAAAACGAAGAGTATGATGCAAAGATCTGTTTGATCGGTGCGGACTCCGCCGCGGAGGGCATACAGGTATACGAATCCTATCTGGCGGAACTGAAAGCGGATGAAAACCTGATCGTGCAGGAACGCAGTGGCAGAGGTTTTTCGGGACTGGATTGGAAATGTACGATGGGTGTGGAGATGGGAAGTGCTTCGATGGTTTTCAATACGCCGGAGGATCTGCAACGGGCGTTTGCATTCCTGGGGATCGATTGCGATCTTTCCGGAGTGGGTGACAGAAATGTGGTGATGTCTACGGCACTTGCAGCACAGTACGGACTGCAGATCGGCGATCAGGTGGATTACATGCTGGATGATGATATCAACGGATCCTATACGCTGGCAGCGCTGACGGAGGATAACAGTTACACGGTCTTTTATGTGGTGGCAGATGATGAAAATCTGGTACGGGCCAATGTCTTTTCGGAGCAGATGTCCGGGCAGGAGCTGCGGGATTATCTGCTGGAAAAAGCTGCCGGACGTAAGGTGAATGTGAGCGGTCTGACGACGGACTGGCTGTCGGAGCAGTTTGCGACATTCGACTATATGTTTCTTTTGTGCATACTGATCCTGTCGGTGATCCACGCGGTGACGGTGAATACTGTATTGACGGGACATTTCATTAAACGAACGTATGAGTTCGGCATCTACCGGGCATTCGGAATTACGAAGGGGAGGATCTTTCGGAAATGCGGCAGTGAGATCCTGACGATGGATGTGATCGGGATCATGTGTGGTGGGGGACTTGCCTTTTTATTCACATTTTTGATGAACGAACTGTATTACATACCAAAAGGGCAATACCTTCCGTATTATTCGGCAACGGGCGCTACAGCCTTTGTATTGTCCAACCTGCTGGTGGTAATTCCATCCGTGATCGCAAAAGGGCGCGCGATGATGCGAGCGGATGTAACAGAGTTTTAAGGAAAGAGAGAAGAACATGAAAAAAGTATTAAAATCTAAAACTTCCCACATCTAAAGTGGGGACGCACCTTGAAAATTCAATATTTTAACCAACAAATTATAGATTTATGCCGTCTTTGCTAAAGCTGATTGCATATATTCTGGCAAACCAAGATAAAAATCGTTGATAAAGGCTT
>JAFXQR010000151.1 GCA_017526985.1 Lachnospiraceae bacterium | reverse complement strand
AGTCGGTGTTGCTTCTTCCGTAGGTGCCGGTGTTGCTTCTGCCGTCGGAGCCGGTGTTGCTTCTTCCGTAGGTGCCGGTGTTGCTTCTGCCGTCGGAGTCGGTGTTACTTCTTCCGTAGGTGCCGGTGTCGCTTCTACTGTCGGTGCCGGTGTTGTTTCAACCTTTACCGGATCATCTTTCATAATGATCGTCTTACCGGACAGAACATACTGGCCTTCCGGACCATTGATCTCGGTTACATCACCGTTTTCGATCGTAAACTTGATGCTGGTGGTCAATACTTCATAACCTTCCGGTGCACTTACTTCTTCCAGTTCGTACTTACCATCGGTCAGACCGCTCAGCACTGCCGGTGCGGTACCGGATACAAACTCGATCGAATTGCTGGTTCTAGTCGAAGCCACGGTATTGCCGTTTCTCTCCAGCTTCACGCCATCGCCTTCAAAATCGCTCATCTGATCTGCTGCACTGTTCTGTGTAACTTTCAGTGTAGCTCCGGCAATCTCTACAGAACTGTAAATGTCCTGCTTATCCAGCTGGATGGATGCCGTTTCAACGGTTGTGTCTTCTTCTTTGTACTTGTCTGTGTATGCAACTGTAGTCGTAGCATCCTCAGAAACGGTTACTTTAGCACTGCTGCTCTCGTTATTCTTGGTAGAACCATTCTCGGTTACCTGGTTGCTTACACTGATAAGAACCTTGCCATCAATGTCTGTAATGGTCTCTGTTACACTGTACTCACCGGTTTCCACCTTGTTCAGTGTCAGCTTGTAGTTATCACCATCCTTATCAAATGCGCTCAGGCCGATGGAGGTCTTCTCGGTGGTCAGACTGCCGTCTGCCTTTACATAGTTGGTAGTTCCTTCTACTTCCGTAGTGATGGTGAACTGCAGCGCGCCCTTCGCCTCTTCTTCGGTTACCGGTCCTTCGATGGTCTTGGTGATCACCAGAGTTCCGTAGGTCGGAGCAACTTCTTCCTTCTCGTACTTATCGGTGTATGCTACCGTAGTCGTTTCGTCCTTGACTACTCTTGCAACTGCTGTCTCACCCTCATTTGCCTTGCTGTCATTTACTTTGTAAGTAACACCAGCCAGCTTGTAACCATCGATGTTCTTGATGGTCTCTTCTACGGTATAGCTTCCGGTCTCCAGCTTGTCCAGTGTCAATGTGTACTTACCATTGTCATTGTCAAAGGAGCTCAGGCCGATCGATGTCTTCTCGGTGGTCAGACTGCCATCTGCCTTTACATAGTTGGTGACTCCTTCTACTTCCGTAGTGATGGTGAACTGAAGTGCGCCTTCCGCTTCTTCCTTCGACACTTCACCTTCAATGGTCTTGGTGATCACCAGCTTGCCGCTTTCCTCCGCTGCAGGAGTCGGTGTCGGTGTCGCCGTAGGTACCGCTTCGTCCACATACTTATCTGTATATGCTACTGTAGTTGTTTTGTCTTTGGTTACATCTACCGTTGCGGTATAACCTTCGTTTGCCTTGCTGTCATTTACCTTATAGGTTACAGCTGCCAGTTCATAACCATCGATATCCTTGATGGTTTCTTCTACGGTATAGCTTCCGGTATCCAGCTTATCCAGTTCCAAAGTATACTTGCTGTTTGCTGCATCATAATCAAATGCATCCAGTCCGATGGAAGTCTTCTCTGTAGTCAGCTTACCGTTTGCCTGTACATAATTGGTGACTCCGTTTACATCTGTCGTGATGGTAAACTTCAGAGCACCTTCTGCTTCTTCTTTTGTCACATCGCCTTCAATGGTCTTTGTGATCACCAGCTTACCGGTTTCCGGCATCACAAATTCTTTTTCATATACATCCTTATAAGCGATGGTGGTTGTTTCATCTTTGTTTACCGAAGCGCTTGCGGTCTTACCGTCACTTTCGTCGCTGCCACCCACGGTATAGCTGACACTTACCAAATTGTAACCTTTGACACTCGTGATCGTCTCCGTTACGCTGTAGTTTCCGGTCTCCAGCTTATCCAGTTCCAAAGTCCACTTATCATTCGCGTAGGAGAATTTATTCAGGCCAATCGTGGTCTCTTCTGTCGTCAGGCTGCCATCTGCCTTTACATAATGGATCTGTCCGTCTACCATTGTAGTGATCTGGAACTGAAGCGCACCTTCCGCTTCTTCCTTCGTCACATACCCCTCAATGGTCTTGGTGATCACCAGCTTGCCGGTATCCGGTACCACTACTTTTCTCTCATACTCATCCGTATAAGCAACGGTGGTCTCGGCATCCTTGTTCACAGTTACACTTGCTGTTTTTCCGTCGGTCTCGCTGTTGTCGCCTACCTGATAGCTTACACCTGCCAGCTGATAGCCGTCGATGTCCGTGATGGTCTCAGTCACATTATAGCTTCCGGTTTCCAGCTTATCCAGCTCCAGTGTCCACTTGTTGTTTGCATAGGAGAACTGGCTCAGGCCGATGGATGTTTTCTCGGTGGTCAGACTGCCGTCTGCCTTTACATAATTTGTATTACCATTTACTTCTGTGGTGATGGTAAACTGAAGAGCACCTTCTGCTTCTTCCTTGGTCACATCACCCTTGATGGTCTTGGTGATCACCAGCTTGCCGGTATCCGGTACTACCACTTCCTTTTCATACTTATCTGTGTATGCAACTGTTGTGGTCCCGTCCTTTGCTACCTGCGCGCTTGCGGTCCTTCCATCGATAGCGCCGTTGTTGTCTACCGTATAGCTCACGCCTGCCAGCTTATAGCCGTCGATGTCTGTGATCGTCTCAGTCACACTATAGCTTCCGGTTTCCAGCTTGTTCAGTTCCAATGTCCACTTGTTATCATTGTAGGTAAACTGGCCCAGACCGATGGATGTCTCTTCAGTGGTCAGATCGCCGTTTGCCTTTACGTAATTGGTGATACCGCCTACTTCCTTAGTGATCGTGAACTGAAGCGCTCCTTCTGCCTCTTCCTTGGTCACATCACCTTCGATGGTCTTGGTGATCACCAGCTTGCCGGTATCCGGTACAAGATTCTTGTATACGTCTGTATAAGCAACTGTAGTCTCGCTGTCCGTACTTACCGTAACAACTGCGGTCTTCTCGTTGATCTCTCCGCTCACACCATCTACCGTATAGTGCATACTTACAAAATCATAACCCGGAACATCTGTTACTGTCTCTGTTACGCTGTACTCGCCAGCCTCCAGCTGATCCAGCTCCAAAATGTACTTTCCGTTAATATTAGTAAACTCGCCTAAACCAAATGACGTTTCATCCTTTGTGGTGCTGCCATCCGGCTTCACATAAAGCAATTTGCCTTCTTTGATCGTTGTGATCTCAAACTGCAGAGCGCCTTTTGCTTCAGCATCACTTACCGGGCCTTCGATCGCCTTGGTGAGCACGATCTTACCGGTATTTGTCACGGAAGCTGCATCCACCATGATGATCTTGTTGTCCGGATAATTCTTGCCGTCTCTATCCAGTACCTTGCCGTCTTTGATCTCAAAGGTAATACTCTCTGCCATCTCATATCCGAAGGGTGCTGTCAGCTCGGTCAGTGTATACTCTCCGTTCGGCAGGTTCTTGATCAGTGTCGGTGTTGTTCCGGAAACAAAGGTCAGACCATCCACCTCGGAACGGGTCGGTGTACCTGCCTCGTCACCCGGTACGACCGTGATGGTTTCTGCCGTCATATCAACCTTGCTGCCATCATCATTCTTGCCTGTCAATCTCAAGGTTGCTCCCGGCAGTTCCTTGCCGGAGACATCCTTCTTGCTGATGTACACATCGGTACCTTCCGGTGCTGCCACATCTTCTACCTTATTATAGAAAGCACCCAGAGAGAATTCCACACCGGACATTTTAACGGAAGTATTCTCCTTCAAAACTCTGCCGTTACCAAGGATCGTTTTGGTAGTAACAGTATAAGTATAGGACTTGAACTCTTCATCGTAGGATACGGTAACCGCCATACGGATCTCGCCGTTGGATTTTTCTACCGTTGCGCCATGATCCACTACTTTAGTACCGGCGCCTTCTTCCTTGATCACATAGTAGAACGTCTTGCCGTTATCATCCGGAGTATAAGTGATCTTCGGCAGATGGATCTTGTTGGTCTCCTGATTTCCAACCGGAGAACCGATCGCAGACAAAGATCCGTAACTGCTGTCTGCACTATACATTTGGAATGCATAGGTATTTGCAGAGGACTGTATGGACTTCACTTCTGCGGATTCGCTGCCAGCCTTGTCATAATCGGTAGTAAATGCCTTTCTGGCCGCAAAGTGGATCTCACCATTGCCATCATTGATAGTATCTACACTACCGCGCTGATAGATATAATGCCACTCACCGGCTGCTACCGTTACTCTCGGTGCCACTACCCAGCCTGCACTGGAGCCGGTAACTACCGCATCTTTACAATTCGGCAGGATAAAAGTACCTGCGCAGATGTTCAGATTTACAATACCGGTGGTACGAACGTTCCAGATGATCTTCTGGCAGATCACTTCATCTACCTTCAGATATCCGATATCGCTCTTACTGGTTTCCGTGTAAATGTAATTATCACTGCCATCGGTCGAAACACCGATCTTCTGGATCGTCACCGCCTTTTCATCGGAATATTCCGTAGAAGAAGATGTTCCTTTGAAAGTGCTGTTTGAGATGTTGTCTTCGATATTGAATACGATCACCGTAGACGGATCTTTTTTGATCTTCAGACCGGCCGACTCATTCAATGCGCCTGCCAGCTTATCATCCACCTGCACATAGATAACATTGTTCTTAAATGCAGAGTTGGTGAAATCCAAAGTGATCTGATTGCCGTTGATCGTAGCATACTCCCTGTAGTTCACCGCATACTCGGAAGCTGCTCTCTTAGACATCTCATCCGATCTTTCTTTTGCGTTTGTCAGAATCTGAGTTACGTTTTTCTGGGTCGCATCAGATTTGTTGATCACAACGGACTTCACCGGCGTGTTGAAGTGGATCTTGCCAAACTCCTGCCCGGAATCCACAGCATCTCCGTTGTTATGAGAGAAGGAATCCCCCAGCACTTCCGGTGACGCCTCAATATTGAAGACATCTGCCGTCGTGCTGCCGAATACTACCTTATTGTTATCCGGATTGTTTTTTGATGTGCCCACACCACCGATCAGAAACTGTGCCGTGCCCCCTACCAGGAAGTCTACGTCACTGTTGCTGCCGCACTCGTACAGAAACTCATTGGTGGCAAAGGTTGTCTCCATATGACCCTGCTGTACAAATGTCGGTGCCGTGATACCGAAATCCACCGCGCGCCCCAGAACATAATCATAGTTCACAAGGCTGGCGGAATCCATCTCCGTCGGAATCTTTCCGTCTGCATAGGTTTTCAGCGGTGTCACCGCAAGGGTGCTGGCCGCCATAATAAACGCCATTGCGCCGGAAATAATTCTCTTGCCTAATCTCCTGCCCGTCATACCGGTCTCCTTTCTGTTGCTTCCCGCTTCATTCCCCGGGATTGTGCAGTTCCATCTGACATTCTAATATACAACTGTCTTACGTGCTACTCACGCATATAATCATTATCCATTATAAGATGAAAAGGAGTCTCTGTAAAGACTCCTTAAGAATTTCGGCTATTTGTACATACAAAGCAAAAAATTTGTGGTTTTTTTTGACAAAATTCAAACATTCCCAACGAACAAAACCCACTAATTTCAAGCTTTTCCGTTATTCTGTAAACCACTTCTAATTGTATGAAAACAGCAAAACAAGTTCCGTAAAACCTTGCAAAAAACAGTGTTTTTGCAACGAGTCATGAAGAAAACCGCACGAATCAAGAACCCTTTTGCATACAATTTCCGTAGTTATGTTTACTACTTTATCGATTTACCTTGACCAGGTAGATCAGATTTCCGTTATAATCCGGCTC
Organism: Lachnospiraceae bacterium; assembly: GCA_017526985.1. Classification (GTDB taxonomy): domain Bacteria; phylum Bacillota; class Clostridia; order Lachnospirales; family Lachnospiraceae; genus NK4A136. Next base: position 5,081 of record JAFXQR010000151.1, on the reverse strand, counting down.
ACTACTACAATAAACCACTTCTCCTAAATTCAGTAAATAAGCCGCATTCATCCCCGCCTGTCCGTATTTTTCATATTCATTGCTTCCGATATATATATAATCCACATTATACTTTTCGATAAAATCTTGTTTTTGCAGCATATCGATTCCGGTATAAAACTCATAGATCTCCGCCCCCCGCGCATCCACCGGTTCAGAACTGTTGTGCCACAGCCACTCATGCGTATGCCACCCCAGTACCGTAGGCAGGCCGGTCAACACCGAAACAAAATTATACAGAGTATAACTGTCACCATTTGCCTCCAACACCACACTGCCGTCCGGCACACTGGCATTGATCCATTTCACTGCCTCCGCATCCTGCGGACGCTGCTCGTAGATAAAAGCATCTGCACGCAACCCTTTATGTCTTTCACTGTCCGTCACATCCCCAAAGGAATCGTCCAGCGCCGTCTTGAAATAGCCGCAGCACCATAAAAGCATGATTCCCGCAATGATCCCCCATTTGCGCTGTGCCGCGCTCTGCGGTCTGGCGATCCATTTAGCGATCAAAAAGCCCATCAGCAATCCCAGCAGGATAAATGCCTGATAGCTCAGTTTAAACATAGTATTAAACCGCTTAAATCCGCCGGTATAGATATCGACCACATAAATCAATTCCGGGATCAGGATCAGACCTGCCGCACACAAGCCCAGCAGCAGTACATAAAAATCCGTCCCTTCCAGCTCGCGTATCGCCTCCCGCCACTGTTTATCCTTGCAGCGCGCCACCATACTCACCAAATGGCCGATCAGCAGCGCCACCGGCAGCCCCCACAAGATGATCAGCTGATACCAGCGGGTATGATCTACTGCTTTGGCAAAACCATTGGTCATAGCGTGAAACTGCGAGGAAAACGGCAGCGCCACGATCACCGCCACCGTGAGCACCAGGATCCCCTGCACACCGATACGCGCCCCCACGATCAGCGGCGAATCACCACTGCGCAGATGCAGGGACAGCAGGATAGCCCCGGCTACCACATAGTAGATCGGGAAATCCCAATAGTTCTCCATCATACAGATTCCGATCAAAAAACCGATCATCAGCACCGGGAGATCCAAAAACATCTGTTTCCAGCTCCACTTTCGTGCTCCCCCCGCCTTATGCTTTCTTGTGCACCCATAAAGGATCGCCAGTATCGTAAGCACTACAAAGATATTGATCACATGCGCATGCAGATCTCCCAGAAGAAAGGAATATGCCGGATATTCATGCGCCGTCTTGTCCGGTACATCCGGATGATAACCGATATAACGGGTAGAATCCGCAAACCAGTAATTCGGAGTACTGCCTTCCAAACCAAGAATCTCCCAGATCATCGGTACCAGGAAATTAAAGATGATATAATGACAGTTTGCTGCGATCGTTACTGCCAGTGACGCCAGCGTACCTGCAAAAGTTGCCATCCGGCGAGGTGATTTCCCCTCCGCATCCTTCGTATGCGCATACATCCACTGATATACCAGCGAGAAACTGAGAGACAAACATAAAGCAAAACACATGGAAAGTGCCAGATTGTAACCATAGACCACTTCATTGCCGGAGAGTTTTGTCAGATAGGTCATCAGATACTGTCCGAAATAATAATAATTCAGATTCTCCCCTGCAAACCAGAAATCCTGCACCGGAAAATACTCCGTCCGTGCCATACTGGTCATAAAGCCGTAGTCCATCATACGCTCGGTACCGTATGCCGACGGATTATAGCCTTTTAAATAGGCAAAGACCACAAAGGCCAGCAGAAACAGCAGCTCTCTGGCCAGGAACGCATCTATAGGCATTTCCGTAAATAGCGCCTTCATCCCTGCCTGTTTATGGCAGACAAAATACACGCCCCAGACGACCGCCACCGCAAGCAGTGTCGAGATCAGGACGCCGGTATAGGTAAACTTCAGGATATGCAGGCTCCCCAGCAGAAACATCAGATAGCCGCCGCCCAGCATTCCCAGTACTTTACTGAAAAGATAACCATGATCTGTGTATGCCCCAAACAGTGATTTTGCCAGTGGATAAAATCCCAGCCCCAATACAAAGACCGTCAGCCACCAGCTCAGCACCGGTGCCCTGTCGCTTCCCATCATTCCATAAACCAGGCACAGCACAAGAATACAACTACCACCATAAAGATATCTTCCCAAACGCATACTGCCCAACTCCTTATCTCCGAAAGCCCGTATCATAAATCGTGATCCGCCAGTCGCCCTCTCCCTGTTCATAAACCACCGGATACAGGCTCGAGATCACATCTTCACGCACCTCATAATTTTCGCTGTTTCGCACACCATTGTCAACCATTATATACCGGATGCCCTCACGCTCCATCAACTGCCGCATCCGTTCCGGTCTCCTCTCCGAAAAGAGTTCCGCCACGATCGCTTCCCTGCCGTAGGTATCATAGCCTGCACTCCATGCATAGTAGGGCCAGCCGTAATAGAGCATCGCACCCCCCAATACCACCTCGTGAATGGAGATCCAGTCCGTGAGCCACAAATCTTTGGAATCCGAATGCTCCCGTACCCAGGCGATCAGCGCATCATCCAGAGCATATTCAAAGGCATCCTCATCCACATTCCGCTGAATGCGCACCTCATAGATACCGGTCACCGTCATCACCATACACAATACTATGACCGCAACCTTCCGCAGGATGCCCCGGCTGTGCCAGAGTTCATTCAGGAGGCCCGCTGCCATCACCGACAACAGGATGATGGAGAGCATAATGTACTTATGATTGACCATCACATCCGGCGTGAGTGACACATGAAACGCAAACAGCAGCGGCGCCAGAAATGCCACCAGAAGCCACCGGATCGTGCCCCGGTAATGCACCAGTGCCACCAGGGTCAGCAGGATCAGCAGACCTGTCAGATCCACAAGATACATCCCTACGCCCCAGACCGTCTTGTTCTGCACGATGAAACCATAGAGCAGCTCCGGCGCCACGGCATCCCCACGGATAAAGGCCTGGGTCTGCAGCATGGACAGGATCATGGCCAGCACTGCCGTGATCAGATATTCCAGCCGGCGTGTCGAGACCAGGGCCATCACAAACAGGATACAGAGCGCTCCGATCACCATCGCGCCGTTCCAGAAAGCCAGCGCCCCCAGTACCAGCCCGCAGAAGATGGGGCGACCGTAAGATTCCGGCAGCACACATTCCTTCTCCAGCAGAAACGCCCGGCTCAGGCTATGCTCTTTCTCTGCCGCACTGCGCAAAGCCTGCATCAGCCGTCCATTCATCTCCGGATGCTTCTTGCTGAACGCGACCATTCGCTGCGCATTCAATCTCATAAACATCTCATACACCAGCGGCGTATATATAATGAGAAGCAGAAATACCGCGATCATCCCAAAGGCCAGATGCCGCTGGTTGGTATACACCTTCAGACTCCACAACCCCCAGTCTTCATTCGGGGTATAGTTCATAAATAATCCGCGTTTCCACACCTGTTCCCAGAAGCCCTCTTCCTGCGGCATCTCACTCAGATAGCGAAAGAAACTGGGAGAGGACCGGAAAACCATGAACAGTACGGAAAACATCCCCGGGAAACGGCCCCCGAACAATTTGCAGGCATACACATAAAGCAGCATGCACGCACTCACCACCGACAGGATACTCGGCAGATTCATGGCGTGATCGATGCGCAAGCCCAGAAACTCCAGATTGCCCACCAGGAACTGGAACATAAAGTGATAGCGTACATCTTCCCCCGCAAAATGGGAATACTGGGTCGGAAAATTATTTCCAAAAGAGAAGGACCGCACCATACCCATATGCACGGCAAAGTCACTGAAGATCGAAAGACCGATGCGCAGCTTTCCCTCTTCGATCCGAAAAGTGCTGTACATCAGTTTAACAAAAAAGAATGTCAAAACGCCAACCAGAAGGATCTCCGGCCAGGCACTCAGGATCCGTCCCGGCGAAAACTCCATCTGCAGATCCTTGTTCTTTCGCCACTGCAGAATTTCCGCAGCCATACAGGCCAGATTAAAAACGCCCGCCACAACAAATACACAAAAATCTGCCGTTGCCAGTGGTCGTTGTTCCTCCGGGTGCAGCAACATCACAACAGAGGCAACGATATAGACGCCCCAGGTCAGCAGCAGGGTTCCCACAAGATAAAAAACAGGGAATGCCGTCATAAAGCGCGGCAGTCCCAGTTCTTGTCCGTTATAACTCTTCTCGCCCAATGTCGCAAGATCAGGATAGAGTCTTTTTACCAGATTTCTGCCGGTCAGCAGGCACAGCAGAATATAGATCACTCCCGGCATCCTCTTACTTCGCCTCATCCGGGTGGATCAGTTTTTTGTCCAGCCCGTACCAGTCTGCCACGGCATCGTATAGCCCCATCAGCGACTTCCCGCTCTCCGTGATATGATAACCCTCACCATCTGCGTCTTTCTCAATCGTACCGGTCACCGCCTGCTCGTGGAAACGCTTGGAGAAAGCGCCAAAATCCCCCACATAACGATCCACAAAATACGCGCCGATCTCCTCCTCCGTAAAACTCTCATCCGCATGATCGGTCATATAACCCAGCATAAACACGGAAATGGATCGTTCCGCCGTTACCGGCAGATGCGTAAAGATCACAACATTTACGCAACAGAAGCCTGCAAACAAAAGCAGGATATCCCGCCCGGTGATCAGTTTCTTCCATTTTACCATTTTCAGCAGGAACATCAGCGCAGCAACCACTACGCCCCAAAAAAAGATGAGTGCCAGCCCGCGGTAAAAGAACACATCCATGCCCGCAAACAACGGCGTATGAAAACTTACAATATACATAACGGTGCCAAAGATCACCAGCACCGCATAGATCAGGACTAATTTCATGAAATCTTTGAATGTCATGCTGCCACCTCGATCCTTTGCAAAATAAAAACCGTGCGGCGTCTGTCGAACCGAACCCATGCGCGCTTACTGCACAGCCAACTCCACCCAGGCGACCTCACGGCACATACGAATTCCCGCTTAGTGCTGCTGTGTTCCCACCCTGACACGGTTCACAGGCACGCATTGCGTAAGACCCGAATT
>JAFXQR010000150.1 GCA_017526985.1 Lachnospiraceae bacterium | reverse complement strand
TGTACCAGTACGGTTGCTACCGGACCGCGTCCCTTATCCAGCTCGGCTTCGATCACCAGACCTCTTGCACGGCGCTTCGGGTTTGCCTTCAGCTCCAGTACATCAGCGGAAAGAAGGATCATTTCCAGCAGGTTGTCGATACCTTCACCGGTCTTTGCGGAAACCGGTACAAAGATGGTAGAACCACCCCAGTCTTCCGCTATCAGTTCATACTCGGTCAGTTCCTGCTTCACACGGTCGATATTTGCCCCCGGCTTATCGATCTTGTTGACGGCAACGATGATCTCGATGCCGGCTGCCTTTGCATGGTTGATTGCCTCTACGGTCTGCGGCATCACGCCGTCGTCCGCAGCGACTACCAGGATCGCGATATCCGTGGAGTTTGCGCCACGCATACGCATCGAGGTAAATGCTTCGTGTCCCGGCGTATCCAGGAAGGTGATCATACGCTCACCAACCTTTACGGTATATGCACCGATGTGCTGTGTGATACCACCGGCCTCACGATCCGTCACATGAGTCTTACGGATCGCATCCAGCAGGGATGTCTTACCGTGGTCAACATGACCCATAACGCAGATGACAGGCGGTCTCTCCACCAGCTTGCTCTCTTCCTCGTCTTCTTCCTTCAGAAGTTCGGCAATCACATCTACTTTTTCTTCTCTTTCGCACATGATCTCGTAATCCAAAGCGATCTCCTCGGCTTTTTCAAAGCTGATCTCCTGGTTTACGGTCACCATTTCACCCTGCAGGAACAGTTTCTTTACGATCTCGGAAGGATTGATGCGCATCTTCTCCGCAAAGTCTTTGATCGTAATGTTATCCGGCAGAGTGATCACTTTGATCTCTTCCTCTACCTTCTCCTGCTTCTTTACCTCCGGCTTGATAAAGCTGCCGGCACGGGAGTTACGTCCCTTTCCAATATTGTCCTCGTAGAACGAAGAATTCTTCTTCTGTTCACGATCACGGTCCTTATCGTTATGCTTGCCTCTGCGGTTATCCTTGGTCTCTACCACCGGTGCTGCCGCAAAGTTGTTGCCGCGGCCGCCGCCCTGCTGCGGTCTGCCGCCCTGACCACCCTGGCCCGGACGACCGTTGCCTCCGAAGGATCCCGGTCTGCCGCCCTGGCCACCCTGGCCCGGACGATCACCACGTCCGCCAAAACCGCCGGCATTCTGCGGACGGTCATTGCGGTTAAATCCGCCCTGCGGTCTGGCACCGACCTGGCCCGGACGGTCATTCCGGTTGAAGCCGCCGTTCTGCGGACGATTGTTATTAAAGCCACCGGCATTATTCGTCTTCTGCGGATATTCCGGACGGCTCTGCTGTACCGGACGCTGCGCCGGTCTTTCCTCTGCTGCCGGCTGCGGCTGTGCTGCGGCTTTGCTCTCCTGCTCCGCAGCTGCCTGCTGTGCTGCTTCTGCCGCCTGCTGGGCACGGGCTGCTTCCTGCCGTTTCAGTTCCGCCTCTTCTCTGGCACGTTCTTCTTCCGCACGGCGGTTGGAGATCGCACCTGCACGGTCGATCATATTGTCGCGCGGCTTGATGGGGCCGCGGTTCATATTCGGATTCGGTCTGCCATAGCCACCGTTTCCACCGCTATTTCCGTTTCGCACCGGCTGACTGCTGCGCTGCGGGCCACCCACATTACCACCGGTAATGATGATAGTCTTTTTCTTCTTCAGCGGTGCATTCGGCTGTCCACCCTGTCCCTGGGGTGCTGCATTCTTCGGTGCCCCGTTATTCTGGGGCTTCTGCTCTTTGTTCTGGGGAGCATTTTCCTTCGTCACCTGTGCCTCCTTTGGCTGCGCCTGCTGCGGCTGCTGCGGCTGCGTTTTTTCATGCGCTACGGTTTCTTTTTCGGGAGCCGGTGCAGATTTCGGTGCCGGTACAGCCTTGTCCTCTCCGACACGGGTATACCCCTGTGCCTTCAGATCATCCGCCACCTTCTTTTCATACTCTTCCGGAAATTTGCTCGATGCCGTTTTTGTTCCGGCTCCGTGCTTTTCCAGCAGCTCGATGATCAGATTATTCTTCGGGGCCGTTCCGTCCGCGCCCACAAAGTCTTTTGAAAACTCACTGATTCTCGCCATTGATCGCACTACCTCCCTTATCACTCTTACCTGTCAGCTTCAGAAGTGAAGCCGCAAAACCCTTATCATTCACGGACACCACACTGCGGAATTCCTTTCCGATGGCGTGTCCCAATTCTTCTTTCATCGCATACTCAAAATACGGCACCCGGTAATAACTGCACATATCCCGATAATGCTTCTTTGAAGGCTCCGATGTATCCGTGCTCACGATCACCAGATACGACTTGCCTTCCTTTACGCTCTGCTCCGCCGCAAATCCGCCGCTGCCCAGTTTCCCGGCACGCTGCGCCATGCCCAGGAGCGATAGCAATTTATCCTGCTGTGTTGCCAATCTCTTTGTATGCCCCCTCTAACTGTTCGTAGATCTCCGCGGGGATGCTGACCTGCAGACTGCGCTCCAGACTGTGTTTCTTTTCCGCCTTTTTCAGACATTCCACATTCCGGCACAGATACGCACCACGGCCGTTCCTGCGCCCGGTATCGTCCAGACAGATCTCGCCCTCCGGCGTACGCACCACCCGTATCAGTTCCTTTTTATCTTTCCGTTCTCCGCATCCGGCGCACTGCCGCTGCGGTAAGCGCTTGGGCATCATTGCCATCGGGATTACTCCTCTCCGCCCTCGTCACCGTTTGTCTCTTCGGTATAGCCTTCCTCAGAGTACTCTTCCTCGTACTCTTCGTCACCGTACTCATCACCCATATAGTCTTCCACACGGAAACCAAAGGCATCCTTTGCCTGGGTCTCGCTCTTGATGTCGATCTTGTAGTTGGTCAGCTTTGCCGCCAGTCTTGCGTTCTGGCCGGACTTACCGATGGCCAGGGACAACTGCAGATCCGGTACCACGACATTTGCGGTACGCTCTTCCGGATCGGCAAATACATTGACGATCTTTGCCGGAGACAGAGCATTCTGGATCAGCTCGCCCGGATTCTCGCTCCAGTTGATGATATCGATTTTCTCACCATACAGCTCGTTTACGATCGCATTGACACGGGAACCGTTGACACCAACGCATGCGCCCACCGGATCCACATTCGGGTTATGGGAAACTACTGCCATCTTGGTACGGCTGCCGGCTTCACGCGCGATCGCCATGATCTCTACGGTGCCGTCCTTGATCTCGGTCACTTCTTCTTCAAACAGTCTCTTTACCAGGGTCGGGTGAGAACGGCTCACCGTGATCTTCGGCCCCTTCGGGGTGCTCAGTACATCCAGCACATATACTTTGATGCGGCCGCCCTGTTTCAGACGCTCGGTCGGTACGCATTCGGTGTCCAAAAGCAGCGCATCGGTCTTGCCCAGGTTGATGGAATAGCCCTTACCTACACGGCGCTGTACCACACCGGTGATCACATCCGCCTTCTTCTCGAAGAACTGGTTGTAGATCACATTACGCTCTTCCTCACGGATCTTCTGGGTGATCACATTCTTTGCGTTCTGGGTAGCGATACGACCGAACTCCTTGGAATTGATCTCTACTTCAACAAAACCTCCGGGCTGTACCTGCGGATCGATCTCCTTTGCTTCATCCCAGCTGATCTCGATGGCGGGATCCATAACATCGTCTGCCAGCTCGATGACCTCTTTGGTCGCGATCACATGAAATTCGCATGTGTCTTCATCGATCTCCACGCGTACATTATCTGCTGATTTGAAGTGATTGCGGCATGCCGTGACCAGGGAGTTCTTGATTGCCTCAAACAGAGCCTCCCGGCTGATCTCACGCTCACGCTCCAGCATGTCCAGTGCAACTTTCAGATCCGAATTCATTTCATTTTCCTCCTAAAGATTTTGCTTGCCTTTTCTTGTTTTGCTTATTTTGCTTAGAATTTAATTATCCGTGTTTCCTTCTATAAAATCAGAGACTTTTAATTGTCTGATCTTTTTCTTTAACAAGCGGTACTGCTTTGCATCCAGTTTTATCTGTCTGCGGTGCTCCTTTTTCAGGAGCTTCACTTTTCTTTTGGTTGCCCGCTTTACTGCCTTCCGCTCCGGTTTTCCGCATTTCCAAAGGTCCCACAAAAGCTGCAGCACCTCGCCGCCCAGTCTTACCAGAAGTTCTCCCATCGCTGTATCCCCCAAAAATCGTGCGTCAGAAATCCACCGTTAAGCGGATCACCGCCAGCTTGCTGCGTTCGAAGGACTGCGCTTCTTTGCCTTCAGCCTGGATCGTCACCGTATCTTTATCAAATGCTGTAAGAATACCGGTAAACTCTTTCTCGCCATCCACAGCTTCAAACAGTTTCAGCTCTACTTCCTCGCCGATGCTGTTTGCGAAGTGCCGGTCTTTCTTAAGCTGTCTACCCAGCCCAGGGCTGCTCACTTCCAGAATGTAAGCATCCCGGATCAGGTCGGCTTCATCCAGTTTCTCGGAATACGCACGGCTCACGGCTTCACAGTCTTCGATGGTCACGCCGCCACCCTTATCAATATAGGCCCGCAGATACCAGTCGCTGCCTTCCTTGACATACTCCACATCATAGATGCGCACGCCCTGTGCGTCCGTAACGGGCTGCAACAGTTCCTCTGCTTTGGTTTCAATATCTTTCTTGCTTGCCATCTTTTCACCTTGATATAAACAGATAAGAGTAGGTGCAGCACCTACTCTTACCATAGTCAATCTTACAAAACATTATTGTAGCACTTCTGATACAAAATGCAAGCATTTTTTTCGAAACGAATCTCAGAAATATTTCTCCAGAAAAGCGATCGCTTCTGCTTCCTCTACAGCGTCCGGGCGGATCACCGTGATACCAAACAGCCCGTCCCACTGATAGATCAGTTTCAGAGGATCGCCTTTGATGCGATACTGCTGCTCTCCCACTTCCTGGATCGTACCCCCCAGCTCCTGCTCGATCTTTTTCAGCAGATATGCAAATGCATTCTGTTCGCCATAGTCACTAGCCGTTCCGCCGGACAGAAAGATCCAGCCATCTTCCGTGCAGCGTTCGATGCTAAATTGAAATTCCATGATATTTATTCTCCTTTATATCCAAAGGATCGTCCCCGGCTTGAAACCGGCCGGAGAACCGTTCCCGTGGCTACTTTATTTCTCACTTGTCTGCGGCTGCCACACGAGAAAGTCCTCGATGGACAGCGGCTTTGCGTAATAATACCCCTGCAGGCTCTGGACTCGGTACTGCAGCAGGATGTTGCGCATACCGGCGGTTTCAACGCCCTCTACGCAGACCTTTGCACCGTAGGTGGAAGCCACACCGGTAAAGTTTTCCATCAGCCCGCGCTCTTTTTCATCTTCTTCGATCTTCAGCACAAAACTGCGGTCAATCTTGATCGTATCGAAGGGCAGGTTCTTGACCAGACCCACGGAAGAAAAGCCGGTGCCGAAATCGTCCAGCGCGATACGGATCCCCTTGCCGCGCAGGTTGACGATGATATTTTTGAGCAGATCCAGATCCAGCAGTCGGCAGCGCTCCGTGATCTCCAGACACAGATGCTCCGGTGGAAATGCCGTCTCCTCCAGGATCTGCAGCACGCGGTCCACAAAATCCGGCCGCTCCAACTGTGTATAGGAAAGGTTCACGCTGATGTGAAATCCCGGATATTTTTCCATAACGCGCTTCGCATCGATCAGCGCCCGCCGCAGGATCCATTGTCCCAGTTCCGGGAACAGCGGATCGCGCTCTAAGAGCGGTATGAAATGATTCGGCGGGACCACGCCGTATTCATCACTCTTCCAGCGAAGCAATGCTTCCGCGCCGATCAGTTTTTCTTCTTTGGCATCCACCACCGGCTGATAAAGCAGGAAGAACCCGCTATAGCCACGCATAATGGAAGCCCTTATGGTATGGAATTTTTCGATCCGGTTACGGTTTTCATCCGACAGGTTATTGTAAAACTCTACCATCTCGCCCTGACGTCGTACCTTGGATTCCCCATAGGCAAAGTTCAGGCAGGAGTATACCGTCTGATTGTCTACTTCGAAATGATCCACCGTCAAAAGACCGGCGTTCAGATCCAGCAATACATTCTTATCTTCCACCGTCACACCATGGCGGAAATAATTGCGCAGCGTTTCATAACGTTCCCTGATCTCCTTGGGGGTCCGCATCTCCGTGATCACGGCAAACTTGGTACCATCCATACGATAGACCATTCCGGCATCCCCAACAAACTCGTACAGATGCCGGCCAAAGCGCTGCAACACACGGTTGCCGAAATGATAACCATATACCTCGTTGATCTCGGAAAAACTGCGGATGCCGACCATAACCAGACTGATCCTGGTATGGCTGCGCAGCTTTGCCTGCACATTTTCCAAAAATCCGTACAGATTGCGCAGACCGGTCAGCACATCGATATCCGCCTGGATGCTCTGGTCCCGGATGGTACCGCAGAAGTATTCCGGCTTTCCGTCCGCGTCAAACAATACACAGCCACGGCAGGAGATCAACGTATATTCCCCGTTCACTCTGCGGACACGGTACTGCATATCATGATCTGCCGCTTTTCCGGCAAAGATCTCCTCCACACTGACACGGTAACTCTCCCGGTCATCCGGATGGATACAGTTCTGCCAATGCACTCCGGCATTGAACATAAACACGCCCGGCAGTCCGTAGGCTTCCACTGCGCTCTCAGACCACCTGGAATAATCATACTTCATATCACAAAGATACACATGCGTGCCTTGGGCGATCATCTCAAAAGCTTCAAACATGGCATTCAACTGCCGCCTGCGTTCGTGTGGGATCTCTGTCGCACAGACATCCGCCTGCGTGGGTGCTGTTCCTGCTTCCTGTTTCAGCCGCAACTTTTCGTCGTACATATTCTTGTCGGCACGCTCATAGACCTCACGAACAAAACGATCCTTTTCTTTATCAAAGACCGCCAGTCCTGCTGCCAGCACCGGCCCTTCCTTGCGCAGCAGGTTGGCATGCACCTGCAGTTGCAGTTCCGACATCAGATATTCCCGTTCAAAGAAATCACTCCCCGTCAGAAAGACCGCAAACTCATCTCCGCCGGTACGGAACACCGGGCTGTGGGAAAAGACCGCGCAGATCATGCGATAGGCCTGCCGGATATATTCGTCTCCTGCATTATGCCCTTTCAGATCATTGATGCGCTTCAGATTATTTAAGTCACAGACAACCACACCAAACTGTGTGCCCTCTGCATCCACCATTTCCTGCAGTGCCCGTTCCGCTTCGATATAGGCATTCTTATTCTTCGCTCCCGTCAGGGCATCCTTGCGCGCCAGCTGGTTGGCCTTCTGCATCGCCTCCACCCGGGCTTTTTCCCGGCGGATCTCTTCGTCGATGTTTTCCACGGCAAAGATCATATGCAGTCGGTCCGTCGCCCAGGAAACACTGAGCCTCGTATACTGCACTTTTCCTCCGATCGTCATCCGGTAATCTACCAGATAACGGCCGCTCTTTTCCAGTTCTTCCTCCAGATAATTGCGACTGAGCGCCTGGGATACCTTATCCCAGTCTTCCTGCACAATGAGACGTTTTACCTGCTGCAATGCCCTGCTGAAGAAATTCTCTCCTTCAAAAGCTATCTGCACGGCCTCAAATTGCTCGTTCTGCTTCAGACTGCGATATCGTCCGGTCTCGGAATGCACATAATAGATCTTATCAAACCGGGCTACCAGACTGTTCGTGATCTGATTGTACAGTTCTTTTTCGTAAGCCAGACGATCCCGCTCCTGCGCGCCACGGACTTCCGCGTCCACATTTTTGACCCCCAAGATCAGATAGTTATCGCCGTCCTTCTTATCCTGGATCAGGCGAATTTTATGATAGACCGGCTGGCCGTTTAGCATCAGCCGGTAGACGATATCTTCCATCTTGCCTTTGGCAATGTTTTCCAACAGCCGCTCCTTGCGCAGACTCTCCAGCACACGCACGCGATCTTCTTCATAAATGATCTTACCCACGTTTTTTTCTGTGCCGGCAAAGAAATCATCGCCTTCCTGTTCTACCTGCAGGGAATGATAGATCTGATCCACATAATACCAATAGTAAGCATTGGTGGTCATATCCACATAAAAGATATTGACATAATCGACCAGCATCGCGTCCGCGATCCTGCGAAAGATATTATCACGATCCGTCATAGATTCACCCCTCAATATTCTGCTATTCTTCCACACAAGAATATAATCCCACGACTTTATTATATCGCATTTTTCCTCTGATGTATAGCAAAAGTGCCAAAACGTTTTTTCGTTTTGACACCTTGGGATGGTTCTTCTTCCGTTATTACTTTATTATAATTTGCTTTCGGCATCGGCCACGTCCCGGTATCCCAGTAGCTGTGCCGTATTGTTCATGGTCTCATAAGCAAGATTCTTTCCCTCCTGTGCCAGGAGCGCGATAAATCTGCCATAGAGCAAAAGCGTCGCATCGGAGTAGGTCCCGATCTCGCCCCGCAGGTAGGTTTCGTAAGAAGTCTCATTTGGCGTATCTTCGGCAGTGTGAATGACTCTTGCATTGCCCGCCATCTTCGGATACTGTTTCGCAAAACTCTCCATCCAGTTCACCTGGATCGCAATGATCTCTTCCTGGATCTTGATGCGTTCTTCCGAAAGTTCCGGGAAATACTGTTTGATCTCTTCGTATCGCTCCGGCGCGGTAGATGCCATCATCCGCCCGTATTTCTCCGTGATCAGATTGCGTCCGGTAGCTTCTGCAGCCTTTAAGTCCGTATAGAACGATGCCAGCAGTTCTTCCGGCCATGTCAGGTACTGGCTGCGCCGCATAATGGAAAATGTGTTCCAATTGTCCTGGCAGTCCGCACGCCCGCCTTCGTTCTTGGTCTTGTCAAACTGCTCCCATTCCGCCTTGATAATGGCTTCCACCAACTGTGTTTGGGTATCTCCACTCTCTTCCGCTTCTGCAGGCGGCTCTTTGGTTTCCTGTTTCTTCGCTTCCGGTGCTTGTGTTTCTTTGTTCTTACGATCGATCAATCCGGCGATCTCAGCAATGTAACGGTCCGCAAAGGGTTCCTTTTTGTCATAATCCGCGATCACCCCCTGCTGTACCATGGTATCCAATATGAGTGAAGCCACAATATCGAAGGAAAGCGCCTTATCATCCGTACCATTTTGTATCACACTGTTGCGTCCGTCCGGCATATCCGCAATGGCTTCCGCGATATCCCCCACCTCCGGCAGCAGCGGCAGCCCCGCCACACCGCGGCGCAGGAGTTTCAGATACGGCGGATATTTCTTATTCAGATAAAAGACGATCTGCAGCATGGTCTGCATGGCTCTGGCTTCATACATTCTGGCGGTCACATAGTCGGCACGCCGCATGGATCTCAGATAATTGTACTGCCCCGCCTGCGAGAACAGATGCGTTAAGGTTGCCAGCTTGCGTCTGCGGAATTCCTCCGGCATCTCTTCCAGAAAATAGCTGCGCAGTTTTGTCATCGTGCCTTCCCCATCAAAGAACAGTTCGCCATTGACTGCCGCCGCGATGCCTGCCAGCTGCTCATCATCCATCAGATACAGATGATCCGAGATCCCCTTGGCATAATAGCGCATGGTGATCTGGCCGATACCGGTGAGCCGCTCAAAATAATCATCGATCTCCAGCACGCCCTGCCGCAACATGGAAAGATCCGGCTCCGTGCCGAAGCATTTCACATAAGCCGCGCGGTACATATCCTGCAGCGCTACACCAAAGACCGGCGCCTGCACAGCCGGGATCCAGATGCAGCAGCCATCCGCAAAATCATGATCCCTGGAATAATCATCATCAAAGCCGAAATGCTCCGAGCCTTCCCCTGCATAACCTGCCGCAATATAGTTCATGGCTTCCGGACACACCGTCTCGATCAGCGGTTTTAAGTAGTCCTCATAGAACGCCCTGCTGCGCGCAACCGCCGGTTCTTCGTCCGGTGCCGTTTCCTTCTCCACACCAGCCATCTGCATGGACAGCTCGTAGTTTTCCTTTACCCTCTGGTAGGCCTCTGAAGCACCGGTACCTTCGTAAAGCTGCTTCATCGCCTTGCGGAAACACTCTGCCGCCCCCAGATAATCTTTTTTATGGAAATATAATGCCCCCAGCGCCGAAAGCGCCGCGCTGTAATGAAAATCTTTTCCGCCGTCTTTTTCGAAGATATTGATAGCTTCCTGCAGCCAGTCTTCTGCCTCGGCTCTGCCTTCCGGCGAAGACTCGATCAGGGCTGCCGCCAGATTGGCACGGGTAGTTGCCTGCTCGATCTCGTGTTGCGGATGGGCGTCCGCAATCTTTAAGGCATTCTGGAATTCTTCCACGGCCCGGTTCCAGTCTTTCATCTCCTGATAGAGCAGACCTCGGTTGTTATAGAGACTGGCAAATAGAAAATCCCCTTCCGGCAGCATCCGTCCGTAGAGTTCCTCACAGATGGCATAGCGTTTCTCCGATTCGGCATGCATCCCGAAACCGCGATAAGCATTGGCCAGATTGAGCATGGTCGTTGCATACTCGATGCGTCCGGAAAAATCCAGTTCCTGCATCAGATGCTCCAGTTCTTTGGCATAGCGCACGCCTTCTTCCACGATCGAGGCATCCCGGCAGAAACCGATGGTCTCGTTCAGCAGGATGATCTCGGAAGCGATGTCCCTCTCTTCCCGCGACATATCGATCTTTTGCATCAGAAAAGATAAGATCTCCCGCGGCGGTTTCACACCAAACATGCTGTCATATTCTTTGATCACTTCATCGATGTTCATCCCGTAACCTCCCATGTTGCTTATCTGTCTCCGGAAAACCGGTATCCGAAAATGTTATCTGAAAAATCTGGAAATATCGTTAAACAATACCACGATCATCAAAAGCATCAAAAGCACAAAGCCGATCAGGTGCACAAAGCCTTCCTTTTCCGGCGGTACCCGTCTGCCGCTGATCGCTTCAAAAAGCAAGAATAACAAGCGTCCGCCGTCCAGTGCCGGTACCGGCAACAGGTTGAGCACACCAAGGTTTACCGACAACAGAATGGCAATGTTGAGCAGATTGATGATCACCATCATCGCTCCCTGGGGCGCGGTCTCTTCAATGGTCTCGTCGATCACATTGGCTACGCCCACCGGGCCTGCCAGATTATCCACGGACGCATGACCGCTGAGCATATACAGCAGGCTGTCCCATGTCACCATCAGCATATAACGCACTTCATAGGCACTGTAACGGAATACGGACAGGTTATTGCATTCCTTATAATCTCCCGGGCCTGCAAAACCGATATAGTAGCGGCCGGCAGTTTCATCATACTTCGGATTGATGGTGACGGTCGTCTGTACGCCATCTCTCTCGTAGGTGATCTCCATGGGCTTGCCGTTGTTCATATAGGACTTGATCATCGCCTCACGGTAGAGATTCACCTTGTAGCCGTCGATGGATACGATGCGGTCCCCCGGCTGCATCCCCGATTCCTGCGCCGGATAGCCTTCCATCACCGTATGCACGATGGGCAGATCTTCCGCGCTGAACCATACCATGACCAGTCCCAGCAGAAATGCCAGAATGATATTGAAGAACGGACCTGCGACCACGGATGCGATCCTTCCCCAGACCGGCGCGTCGTTAAATGCCTTTCCCGCCAGGTCATCACGGATCTCATCACGCGCCTCTTCGTCGGCATCCTTATTTGCGACCTGTCCCAGCTCTGCACCTTCTCCCGGCTCGCCCTCAAAAATACAGGCACCACCGATGGGTAATGCACGGATCACCAGTTCCGTCATCTTTCCCTTTTTACGGAAGATCGCCGGCCCCATCCCCACGGAGAATTCCCGCACGCGGATGCCATTCAGGCGTGCCAGAAGATAGTGCCCGAATTCGTGACTCACCACCACCACAGTAAAGATGATCAAAAAAGATAGTATTGTCAGTATCGGTGAATTCATGGATCAGTAAAGTCCTTCCAAATACTCATAAGTTTCATTTTCCGCAGCCAGGATCTGTTCCACATCCGGGTTTTCTACCACCGTGTGATGCTCCATCGCCTTTTCGATCAGCTCCACGATCTGCAGAAAACCGATGCGTCCGTCCAGGAACAGCGCTACGGCCCGTTCGTTGGCCGCATTATAAACCGTCGGCAGGGTTCCTCCCGTTTTGCCGGCACGGATCGCCAGCGGCAGTCCCGTAAAGGTCTCCATATCCGGTTCTTCAAAGGTCAGGGATTTCAGAGCATAAAAATCTGCACGCTTTCTGGGTACCCGCAGCGGCATACGATCCGGATAAAACAGCGCATACTGGATGGGCAGTTTCATATCCGGTGCTCCCAGTTCCGCGATCACGGCACCATCCTGATATTCCACCATGGAATGCACGATGGACTGCGGATGCACCACAACCTTAACCTGATCATAATCGACATTAAAGAGCCACTTGGCTTCCATCACTTCCAGGCCCTTATTGACCATAGTCGCCGAATCGATGGTGATCTTGCGTCCCATCGCCCAGTTCGGGTGCTTTAAGGCATCTTCGGGTTTGATATTCAGCAACTCCTCCCGTTTCTTTCCGCGGAACGGGCCGCCGGAGCAGGTCAGCCAGATCTTTTCGATGCGGTTCTTCGGCTCCCCGTTTAAGGACTGGAAGATCGCGCTATGCTCGGAATCCACCGGCAGGATGGATACCCCGCATTCTTTTGCCAGCGGCATGATGATATGACCTGCAGTGACCAGTGTTTCCTTATTGGCCAATGCAATGGTCTTATGCGCTTTGATGGCCGCAATGGTAGGCCGGATGCCGATCATGCCCACAATGGCCGTGACCAGGATATCGTATTCCGGCAATGTGGAGATCTCCAAAAGACCATCCATGCCGCTCAATACTTTCACCGGAAGGTCGGATACTTTTGTTTTTAATTCCGCCGCTGCTTCCTCGGTCCACATCACAGCGTATGCCGGCTTAAACTCACGGATCTGCTCTTCCATAGCCGCCACGCTTCGGCCGGCTGCCAGTGCGGTCACTTCAAAATATTCCGGATACTCCCGCACCACTTCCAGGGTCTGTGTACCGATGGAACCGGTGGAGCCTAGTACTACAAGTCGTTTCATGTTTTGTTACTCCGATTATTCATAATAATTGCAAAGAATCGCTGGTGTGTTGCTCTTCTAGTAGAATTTTGAGTATAAGAGCGTGATACTGAGCAGGTAGATCATAGGCGCCGTAAAGATCACGCTGTCAAAACGGTCCATGATGCCGCCGTGCCCCGGAATACATTTTCCATAGTCCTTGATATCAAAATCCCGCTTTACCGCAGATGCCGCCAGATCCCCCACCAGTCCGAAGAAACTGCCGCATACGCCAAGCACGGCAAAGCACCATAGCATATCCGCGCTCACATGTCCTGTCCACATCAGCACTGCTCCGTACAGAACCCCCAGCAGTCCTGCTCCGACCACACCGCCGATGTAGCCCTCCAGTGATTTCTTGGGGCTTAATCTGGGTGTCACCCGATGCTTTCCAAACAGCACGCCTACAAAATAGGCACAAGTATCGGATCCCCAGGCTGCGATAAAGATCATCCATACCGCAAAGAAGCCCAGCGTGAAAAAGTGAAACTCCTCAAGTCCCGGTGTCGGTGACGGAAGCATATCTTTTTCGCTACGAAGCAGTCTTGTCATTAGTACAAACGAGATCATCACCGGTCCGTAGACAAAGCTGAAAAAACTGCAGATGACCTGCTTCGCCTTATATTTGGGAAATGTAAATACAAAAATGCTCATCAGCAGTGCCAGATAAAACACTAAGACCAGCATAAGGATTTCTGTCCGTATCCGCAGATAGATCAGCACATAATAGCTGATAATCACCATGATCCCGGTCACATCAAAAACACACGGTTTCCTAGTCTGTGCCTCCCGCACACCGGTAGCAGAAAGCAGCTCCGTATAGGCGATGCACGCGATCACAGCCAGTCCTATGGTCGTGGTCACGCCGCCGCATCCGATCAGCGCTATCATGACCACTACGATCACGGCACCACTGATGGATCTCACAAGCATAGTATTGGGTTTCTTTTCATCCTGACTCATACTTATACTTTCCCATAACGGCGATCCCGATTGGCATACGCCTCGATCGCCTGCTCCAGTTCTGCCTCATGAAAATCAGGCCAGCTGACTTCTGTAAAATAGAATTCCGTATATGCGCACTGCCACAGCAGATAATTGGAGATCCGCTGCTCACCACTGGTCCGTACCATCAGATCCGGATCCGGATACCCTGCAGTATCCAACGATGCAGAAATCTTCTCTTCCGTGATCTCTTCCGGTTTCAAGGTTCCGGCTGCCACTTCACGGGCCAGTGCCTGCACACCGCGACGGATCTCATCCCGGCTGCCGTAATTGATGGCAATGGTAAATTTCAGCCCCGTGTTTCCGGCCGTTGCCTTTTCCAGATTACGGATGCTCTCCTGAATATCCTCTGCCAGCGCAGTCTTATCACCGATCACACGCACCTTCATATTATTGTTGTTGGCACGCTTGATACAGTTCTTCATATAGTCGCGCAGCAGTTTCATAAGTGTGTTCACTTCATCGTTCGGTCTCGACCAGTTTTCCGTCGAAAAAGCATAGACCGTAAAATACTCAATGCCGTGGTTCCACACCCATTCGCACATATCTTCCACATTTTTTGCGCCCTGCACATGCCCGGCAGTACGGGGCAGGCCACGCTTCTTCGCCCAACGCCCGTTACCATCCAGGATCACTGCAAGATGCCTGGGAATCTTTTTGTCCTGAGAATTCGCCATACTCATACTTTCATGATTTCCTGTGCTTTTTCTTCGATCGCCTTATCAATATCCTTGATATACTTATCGGTCAGCTTCTGCAGTTCTTCTTCCAGTCCCTTGATCTCGTCTTCAGAGATCTCGGTCTTTGCCAGCTTCTTGAACGCATCGTTACCGTCACGACGGATATTACGAACGGCTACCTTGCCTTCTTCGCCCTTCTTCTTTACTTCCTTTGCCAGATCTTTTCTGCGTTCCTCGGTCAGCTCCGGAAATACCAGACGTACCACGCTGCCATCGTTGGACGGAGTGATGCCCACATCCGATGCCAGGATTGCTTTTTCAATATCTTTGATCAGTTTCTTCTCCCACGGCGCGATCTGCAGCATTCTGGGTTCCGGTACCGTAATGTTACCGATCTGCTGCAACGGTGTCGGGGTGCCATAGTAATCCACGCGGATCTTATCCAGCACATGGGGATTGGCACGACCTGCGCGGACCGTTGCCAGATCCGACAGCAGGAAGTCATAAGCTTTCTTCATCTTCTCTTCATAGCCTTTGATTCTCTCATCCATTTTGAAATACCCTCCTGATATAATTATACTGTTACTTTTGTTCCGTTAAAATTGCCGGAAAGTGCCTTTACGATGCTGTTTTCCTCCGTCAGATCAAACACCCACATAGGCATCTTGTTGTCGCGTGCCAGAATGGATGCGGTCATATCCATTACCTGCAGGTTCTGTTCGATCACTTCGGAAATGGTCAGCGTATCATATTTCTTTGCTTCCGGATGTGTCTTGGGATCGGCATCATACACACCGTCGATCGCCTTGGCCAAATAGATACCGTCTGCCTCTACCTCAATGGCACGCAACACCACGCCGGTATCCGTAGAGAAATACGGATGGCCTGTGCCGCCTGCAAAGAAGACCACGCGGCCTTTTTCCATATTGCGGACCGCCTTATCCTTGGAGAACAGTTCCGTAAAGGTGGAGCAGGCAAACGGTGTCATGATCCGTGTGTCAATGCCCGTGGACCGGAACAGTTCCGATACATAGATACAGTTCATGATGGTTGCCAGCATACCGATCTGATCCGCTTTGGTACGGTCGATATTCTCGCTGGTACGTCCGCGCCAGTAATTGCCGCCGCCGATCACGATGCCCACCTGGTTGCCGTCATTCAGGATCTGCTTTACCTGCTTTGCGATCCCCAGGATCACCGCGTCATCATAGTGACGGTTGCTGTCTGCCAATGCTTCTCCGCTTAATTTCAGTAAGATTCTTCCCATGATCAGTTACCCTTTCTTTTTTTGCCACCGTTTTTCTTGAAATCTTCAAAGAACGCGGACGGATTGACTGCCGCGTATACCTGCGTACACATACCTTCGATCACCGCGCCGGTACTGATCTGCACCGACTGGGACCGGATATTGCCCATCACGATCGCGGTCGCATCCAGGATCACCGGACCATGCACATCGATATCACCTTTTACCGCACCTGCGATCACTGCGCAACTGCCAAATACATTACCGATGATCACGCTGTTCTGACCGATCTTTACGCTGCCCTTACAGTTGATCTCACCGCTGATCTCGGCACCGTCCGCATACAATTCACTTGCGATGATATTGCCTTCGATCGTACCGGATGCCTTTAATTTGCCGGCGATCTCGATATTACCGACTACGGTACCGGTCACATTCATATGGCTGCCGGCCATAATATCACCGGTCACCTTCATACTGTCGGGAATGACTGCCGTTTCTTCCGTAACCAGCAGCAGACTGTCCTTGATGAGTGAGTCTACACGCTCCGCTACTTTAGCGTCTACCTGCGCCTCATCTACGGCTTCCGGCTCCTTCGCAGCTTCAAATACGGCTGCCATACTCTCCGCTTCGCTTTCTTTCTTTTCTTCCTCTGCTTCCGGTAATACCGCAAAAGCGTCCTCTACCTTTTCTTCAGCAAAATTATCCGCTGCCACTATCTCTTCAATGGCATCTGTGGCATCTGTGGCATCTGTGGCATCTGTCACTGTTTCTTCTGTTACTTCCTGCATTTCCGGTTCCATCGCTTCCTGCATTACATCTTGTGTAATGTCTTCTTTTATCTCTTCTTCTGTTTTTTCTGTAAGATCTTCTTTCGGATCGTTATTCTGATCGTTATTCTGATCTTCTTTTACACTTTCCAAATCTGCAGGAGCCTCTTCCTTCATCCGGTCATCAAGATCGTTATCTGTGATCCGGTCTTCTATCAGATCTCCCTGCTCATCAAATGTCACATCCGATAATTCCACCGGCTCTTCTTCGGAAGGCATTTCTGTTATCTCCTCCGAAGCTTCTGCTTTTTCTTCTGCCTGATCCGGCTGCAGTTCTGCCAGCATACTGTCCAGTTCTGCGGTAAACGCATCCTTGACCATTTCCGCAGGCTGTTCTTCCGGAATCTCTTCTGTATTATCTTCTGCAATTTCTCCGGCATTGATCGCAGATACTTCTTCGGCACTCTCCTCCATCGTTTCTACATCATCGTCCTTCTTATTGGCCGCCTCTGCTTCTGCCAAAAGCTGTGCCATCAGATCGTTAGCATCCATATCCTCGACAGTGTTATCATCGGATTCTGCTTTTTCCTCTGCTGCCGGTTCTTCAAAAGCATCCGTATCCGTTGCCGGAAGATCCGCTTCCAGTTCTGCCAGCATCTTATTCAGGTCCACATCTGCCAGAGCATCGTCTGCCGACTCCTCCGTAGTCTCTGCCGCTGTATCATCCCCGCCTGCCGCCTCTACCGATGCCAGCAGATCCTCTACCGACAGATCCGAGAGCAGTGCTTCCATATCTTCATTTGAATTATCGTCCGAAGTATCGTCTGAAGTATCCTTCAAAAGTTCTTCTGCATTCTCCTCTGTGTTTTCCGCCACTTCTTCCGTTATTTCCTCATCCCCGATCAGTTCCCCTACGGCTTCGGAAAGATCATCCTTTAAACTTTGGAAAAAACCCATGCTGCAACCTCCTGTATTTCAACCCATTCCGTATTTTTTTATTCCTTGATCACATGATGCACCGGGTGCACATCCTCTGTGATCGGCACGATCGCCATGCCATCCATAGCCTGTATCTTTTCGATCAGGATCGGTAATGCTTCCACCGTTGTCTCTTTGCCCGGTGCATCATGCATCAGGATCACAATGGTGTCCGCATCCAGCGCACGGATCTGCGACATAGTACTGTCCACGATCTCATTTACAGTGCGTGTATAGCCCAGCGCGTCCCCTGCCGACACATTCCAGTCGTAATAGGTGATGCCCAGCTCATCCAGATAATCAATGCACTCCTGCATCGGCATATCGTGGACCGTATTACTGCTGCCTCCCGGAAAACGGTAATAAACGCTTTCCGCCCCTGTCGTCTCCCGAATACACGAACGGATCCTATCCAGATCTGCGGCAAAGCCGTCCAGATCCCCATACACATCACTATAGACATGGCTATAGGAATGCATCCCGATGGTATGACCTTCCTCCACGATCCTGCGATACTGTTCTTCAAAGCCCGGATGACCGTTTACAAAGAATGTCGCCTTCAAATCATAACTTGCCAGAATATCCAGGATCGCATCCGTATTGCGGGATGGTCCGTCATCAAAGGTCAGGCATACCTTGATCATTCCCTCATAAGGATCCTGTTCTTCCATGGAGGTCTGCTGCATCTGCTCCACCGGCTGGGATGCATTATCTTCCATCTCTACGGTTTCCTCGTGGGTATTGCTCTCTTCCGCGATGCGGCGCACCTCCTGCACCTGCAGTGACAGGTCAGACAGGATCAGCAGACTTTGGTTCAGCTGCGTATTGAGCTGATGGATCTGCCCCAGTGCCACCAGAGAAAGAATGGTCGGCAACAGGCAAAGTGCCACCACGCCGCCTACGATCAATCGCTTTAAGGTCTGTATGCGCTTGCGATGCTCGGGTTTGTTTTGTTCTTTTGTATTTGCTTCTTTATTGTCTTCCATTACTCTTACTTTCCGGCTTACTTCTATAACACCTCATCCGCCCTTCGGGCACCTTCTCCTTCGGTCTGCAGTCCTGCTAAACTCACTTCGTTCGCTAAGCAGGAACTAGTACCCTCAAGGGGAAGGCAAGGTTTTATCGACTAAGGAACTCCATAAAGTTCTCTTTGTTTTCTTTTGCCGTGGTGGTAGGACGGCCCAGATCATCACGGGCGCCCAGTGCACAGCGTACCTCGATCAAAGATAAGCCGCCTCTTGCTTTTGCTTCGGCCAGCGCCGCATCCAGCGCATCATAATTATCTACACACACTGCTTCCGGGTAGCCGCAAGCCTTCGCGATCGCCGTCAGATCGATATCCGAAGCCACGGTAGGCATACCGCCAACGGTTTCATGTGCACCGTTGTTGATCACCACATGGATCATATTGGCCGGCTTGTACGAGCCGATCACGGCCATGGCGCCCATATGCATCAAAGCCGCGCCATCACCATCAATGCACCATACGGTACGCTGCGGCTGCTGCAATGCGATGCCCAGCGCGATGGAAGATGCATGACCCATAGACCCCACCGTCAGGAAATCGTGCGCATGTCCCGCGCCCTGCGCCTCCCGGATCTCAAAGAGCTCCCGGCTGGCCTTTCCGGTGGTGGATACGATGGCATCCTCTCCGGTCGCCTGTGTGATATGCCGGATCGCTTCCTCGCGGATCATGGTATAATCATTGCCATAGCTTACTTTCTCTTCAAATGACAGCGCACCTTTTTTGATCACAAAGGCCACATCGCCGCCCTTTGCCAGGATCTCACGATAGTTCTTCATTACCTCCGCAAGCTGTTCCGGTGCAGTCTCCTTATCCACTACGAAGGAGGCAATCTGCATATCCTCCAGCAATTTCACCGTGACCTCACCCTGGTAGATGTGCTGCGGTTCATCGTGCACGCCCGGCTCACCACGCCATCCCACCACAAAGATCATAGGGATACCGTAAACCTTATCATGCAAGAGGGATGCCACCGGATTGATGATATTGCCCTCACCGCTGTTCTGCATATAGACTACAGGCACCTTGCCCGTTGCCATATGATAACCGGCAGCCAGTGCGGCACAGTTACCTTCATTCGCTGCGATCACATGATGCTTTGCATCGATCCCATAGGTTTTCATCAGATAATTGCATAAAGCTTTTAATTGAGAATCGGGTACGCCCGTATAGAAATCTGCCCCTAAAGCCTCTACGAATTTTTCAACCTGCACGATATCTTTTCCTCCCAAATAAGCCCGGGCATAGTCCGGACAGAATAACGCTTATTTATTGTAGTCGGAAATCCCCTTTTCGTCAAGTAATAAAGGCATTTCAGCGGTTTTATGTAACCCAAAAAGTGTATAAAAAATACGCCCCACAAGACGTATTTTTTTACATGCTTATGTTCCGTCAACCTCATATCCGGGGATGGCCCGGTAGGTTTACGCATTCTTGCAGGCACTCTCATACTCCGCTACCGTATCGATCTCGGTGATCTGGTCTCTTGTGACCGGATGAACCGTGAGAGCAAATTCGGAGATATGCAGATTCACCACATCATCCCAGAAAAGATCTTCGTAACCGTCTGCTCCGTATTCTTTCTCGATGCAATCCGCCAAATGCTTTGCCTCTTCTGCCGTCCAGTAGGAAATACCGGCCATATTGTAGACATCCGTCCCGTTCTTTCCCACGCGGGTAATGATGCCGTTCGCATCCTGTTCAAAGATCCAGTCGTCGGAAAAGCCTTTTTCAAAGCGCCCGAAGTAGCAGGAATTGTTCAGATCCGCGCAGAGCAGCTCTTCATCATTAACCAATAGGTCTGCTTCACAGATAAAGCAGGCACCTTTTCGCAGGATCTCCCTGGCCACATACACCGAGGAGATGTTGTTGATGGTCTCAAACACGGTATTCTTCAGCAGTGTGATGCCTTCGTATTTTTCCTGCAGCACGGCAAACTGATCACCCAGATAGCCGGTCACGATATAAATGTCCTTTACACCGCGTTTATGCAGCGCGCGGATCACTGTCTCGATCAGCGCCAGATCGCCTACTTTCAAAAGCGGCTTCGGTGTGTCTGCCGTATATGGACGCAGTCTGGTGCCCATCCCGGCTGCCATTAAGATCGCATATTCTGCCATATCAGATCTCCTCGATCAGGGAGATGATCTGCTTGATGGACATCAGGCGGTCATCCACCTCTTTTGCTCTGTGGTATTTTAAGATATCCTTCGCTGTCTGCTCCATGGCCGGGAAAGCACTTCTGGTCAGCTGGTTTGCATAGATGACGATATTCACGCCATGCTCTGCCAGTTCTTCCTCGGTGATCACATTAAAGGACGTCGGTACCACCACGATCGGGGTCTCCTTATTTTCTGCGCGGAATTTGTCGCAGAATTCCAGGATCTCCGCCGGATCTTTTTTGCGGCTGTGGATCATGATGCCGTCCGCTCCTGCCTCAACAAAAGCATGTGCACGGGTCAGTGCATCCTCCATACCACGTTCCAGGATCAGACTCTCGATACGGGCGATGATCATAAAGTCATCCGTCAGCTGCGCTTTCTTGGCTGCACGGATCTTCTCCTGAAAATGCGGGATATCATCCTGTGTCTGTTCCACCTCGGTGCCGAAGAGGGAATTCTTCTTCAGCCCCGTCTTATCCTCGATAATGACTGCGGACACACCCATACGCTCCAGAGAACGCACAGTATATACGAAATGCTCGGTCAGCCCGCCGGTATCCCCGTCAAAGATGATGGGCTTGGTAGTCACTTCCATCACATCGTCGATGGTACGGAAACGTGAAGTCATATCCACCAGCTCGATGTCCGGCTTACCCTTTGCCGTGGAATCACACAACGAAGAGATCCACATGGCATCAAACTGATCCAGACCACCATCACGCTCTACCACGGTCTTTTCCGCAATGAGTCCGGTGAGACCGCTGTGTACCTCAATGGCCTTGACCTGTCCCAGTTTCAGAAGCTGGCGCAGACGCTTGCGACGATACTCCGGCATCATCAGCTTCTCGCGGATCTTGGCATCCTCGCGCTTAACATTCTCATTGTAAGTATACGGCACATCAATGATCTCGCCGCCGTACTCTTTCAAAAGCTTCTCCACATTCTTTCGGATCACATTTTCCGGTTCACTCTTCCAGTTATCCCCATGGATCACATAGTCCGGCTTCAGTTCTTTGATCACCTTATCGTATAAGATCTCATCCTGGGTGATGACCTGCTCCACGCCCGGGATCGCTGCCACCATCGCCTTACGCTCTTCGAAACTCTTGGTCGGGAAACGGTTGTAACGCACGCTGGATTTGTCATCCAGCACGCCTACGGTCAGTTCACCATACTTCTGCGCCTCGTTGATGATATTGAGATGGCCTTCATGAATGATATCAGTGCAAAAACAAGTGTATACTTTTTTCAAAATATGTCCCCTTTCCTGCTAGTCATTATATTTCGCCGGAATCTGAATGTTATATGCCCGGCAAGCCTCTTCGAATACCTTAAAGAAGTCATGGATATCCGCTTCATCAATAGCGCCCAGTGCGCACAAGCGGAAAGTATTGGTCGTTGAGATCTTGCCCGGATAGATTGTGAAGCCGCGTTCGTAGCAATAATCGTGTACCTTCTCAAAACTCCAGTTCGGATCATCCGGATACTTCACGGAAACCACGAGGCCTGCCTGCCACTCCCGTTTGATGATATCTTTAAAGCCGAGCTTGGCGATACCTTCATGGATCGCGTTGAATACTCTCGTATGTCTTGCCCACTTGGCTTCCTCGCCTTCTTCAAAGTACTCTTTCAGCGCCTGGATCAGCGAGTAAATCGTCTGTACCGGCGGGGTAAAGTGCATTTCCCCGGTCTTTTCAAAATACTCGTACTGCAGATACAGGTTACAGTAATAGGAACGCATCGGATAATCCTTCGATGCCTTGATGATGTCCGTTCTGCCAATGATGAAGGAAAGTCCCGTCATCGCCATCAGGCCTTTCTGCGCCGAAGACATACAGAAGTCGATATTATCCGCTGCCACATCAATGGGGCGCATTGCCAGTGTGGATGTGGTATCTGTCACAAAGATCGCGCCATATTTGTGTGCCAGCGCGCCAATCTCACGGATCGGATTCAAAAGACCGGTGCCGGTCTCGTTATGGGTGATATAGACCAGTGCAATATCCGTATTGTCTTTCAGTGTTTGCTCCACCACCGTCAGATCCGGTCGCTCATCTACCGGAAACTGCAGGTTAATGTGTGGCAATCCATAGGCTTCGCAGATCTCTACCGCACGGGTAGAATAGGCGCCGTTATTGATCACCAGGATCTTCTTGTCTGCCGGCAGAAGCGAGTTTAAGCACACATCCATATTAATGGTACCGGAACCGGTGAACAGTACGGAGGTATACTCCGCCGGATCCGCATGTACGACCTTCAGCAGATCTGCACGCAGTCCTTTCATCAACTTTGCGAACTCCTGCTCTCTCGGGCAGATATCCGGCACGATCTGTGCCAGCTTTACGGTATCCGTAGTCGTTGCCGGCCCCGGATTTAACAATACATTTCTCTTGATCTCCATGAATCTCACCTCTTAATTTAATGCCACCATCATAACCGTGATATCGCCATTACCATAGAACGACTGGATACACAACGGATAATCATATACATTGCGGAAACGCAGGTCCAGATTGGGACTTGCGATCGTTGCATCACGCCCGCGTCCGATATAAGATACCGGCAGGGAATGTGCATGACGCTCCGTCACCGGAATGCCCGCATCCAACAGCGCTGCATATGTCGTAGAGGATACCTGGCAGATGCCGCCGCCTATGCCCTGCGCATGCTGATGATTCAGATATACGGTCGCCATCACATAACCATTGGCCCTGGTACGCGGCAGGATCTGTTTGCTGTAAGAAAACTCCTGTCCCGGCAGCAGGATGGTATTGTGGATCCGGCTGGATGCCAGCTGCACATTGGTCGCCCGGGCGATCCGTGTATTGTAATGCGTCGAAACCATAGAAAGAAAAGTCATAGGCTGCGGCTCGATCACTTCCTGTGTGAGCACATTGGTTTCCAGATCCAGAGCCGTCCGCTGGATCACACCATCCGGCATGATCACATCCTGATACATTCTGCCGTCCGCACCCAGATATTGTTTTGTAGTCTGCTCATGATACACACGGCCTTCCGCCCGTCCATGCTCGATATAATGCTTGTACAATACAGCCCGGTTTGTCCCCATCACGGCTACAACATCCGGATTCCACTGCGCATAATATACCGGATCAAAAGTCGTGCCATCCGGCATCTCGATCACTACCGCATCATCCCCGGTCGGTGTACCGGCTGCGTAGCTCAACGGCGCCGGTGTCGGGCACCAGGTAAAAACAAACACAAGACTGATGATCAGCAGTCGTATCCAAAATCTCTTCATGCTCTTCTCCTATTGTGTTCTGTAAACTGTCACCAGCGTAATTTTATGCTATTTTAGCGCTTTCGTCAAGTTTCGCAGACTTCCGCTTTTCCCCGTAACTCAGTTGCAGATACGCACATTTCCTCATGTCCAGTATGGTTTCTGGTCCTTATGCGTAAACCCTTTTAAACGCACCCGCAGACCGCCGATGATCTCCATATAATATGCTTTCTGCTTTTCGCTGAGTTTTCCTTCGGAATCCAGCTCCGCGCAGCGTTGCTCGAATACGATGAACGCTTCCTGTGCCGCATCCTTATAATTGTTGGCGATGTTACTCTCCACTTTAAAGAGCAGCTGCTCCAGTTCACTGTGCTTTCTGCCAAACTTATCAAATAATCCCATATTGCACCCCCATTATTTCAAAAAACGCCTGCGGATCCCCGCAGGCGTTCCAATTGATACACTGTTCAATCAACCGTTCATCTGCTTTGCAACTTCTTCTGCAAAGTTTTCTTCTTTCTTCTGGATACCTTCACCAGTCTCGAAACGGATCACGGACTTGATTGCGAAGTTTGTGCCGGCCTTCTTTGCAACTTCATCCACATAAGCCTTTACGGTCTGCTTTCCGTCTTCTGCCTTTACATATACCTGATCGAAGAGGCAGATCTCTTTTACCTGCTTGGAGATACGGCCTTCTACCAGACCACCGAAGATCTTGTCAGCCAGGTAAGCATCCTTGTTCTTCATAGCTTCTGCAGCCAGGGTAGCCTTTGCAGCATCAGACAGGAAGTTGAAGAGATACTTGTTGTTCTTCTGCTCTTCGTAAGCCTTGATGTCCTCGTCACTCCACAGTTTCTCTGCTACTGCCTTCTCCAGCAACTTCTGCAGGATCGGCTTCGGCAGGGTATCCGGCTCGTTTAAGGAGCTGTCGATTACGATCTCACGCATCTTAGCCATAGCCTCGTCGGAGATATCGCTTCTCTGTACATACTGCGGGCTCATAGCTGCAACCTGCATTGCGATATTCTTCATTGCCTCGCGGATCTCAGCCTTGTCATCGCCCTCAGCCTCTACGATAACAGCGATCTTACCGCCGCCATGGATGTAGGACTCTACCAGGCCTGCGCTCTGTACTTTCTTGAATCGACGGATATCCAGCTTCTCACCGATGGTCAGCACCATATCGTTCAGTGCTTCCTTCACGGTCTTTGCATTGTCATCGATCCACTTCTCTTCCATAAAGCCATCCATATCTGCGGAGCTGCTCTGCAGAGCCTGTGCTGCCACGCGGGATACGAACTCTTTGAACTTCTCATTCTTTGCAACGAAGTCGGTCTCGGAGTTTACTTCTACAACCGCTGCAGTCTTGCCGTCCTCTGCCTTTGCTACTGCGCAAAGACCTTCTGCTGCGATACGGCTTGCCTTCTTCTCAGCCTTCATCGCACCGGATTTCTTCAGTACTTCTACTGCTGCATCCATATCACCATCGGTCTCGGTCAGAGCCTTCTTGCACTCCATCATACCTGCACCGGACATCTCACGCAGTTCTTTTACCATTGCTGCTGTAATTGCTGCCATTTTTTCTTCCTCCTGTTTATTTTATGAAGGCGGATCCCCGCCACTGTTTTTGTTTTTAAAGAATGCCTGATGAACCTCGTTCGTCAGGCATTCCGATCAACTACTGTTTCAGCTGGGATTAAACAGTGCCTTCTGCTGCCTGCTCTTCCTCTGCAGCTGCGCTCTCTGCTTCCTCAGCGGAGATGCTCTCTTCGCCCTGCTTACCCTCGATGATAGCGTCTGCCATCTTGGAAACGATCAGCTTAACGGCACGGATCGCATCATCGTTACCCGGGATCACATAATCCAGCTCTTCCGGATCGCAGTTGGTATCGCAGATACCGAACAGAGTGATGCCCAGTGTCTGAGCCTCGCTGATGCAGATGTGCTCCTTCTTCGGATCTACTACGAAAATAGCATCCGGAATGCGCTGCATCTCTTTGATACCGCCCAGGTTCTTCTCCAGACGATCCCATTCCTTCTTCAGGTTGATGACTTCCTTCTTCGGAAGAACATCGAAAGTACCATCCTGAGACATACGCTCGATCTCTTTCAGTCTCTTGATACGGGACTGGATGGTCTTGAAGTTGGTGAGCATACCGCCCAGCCATCTCTCATTTACATAGTACATACCGCAACGCTCTGCCTCGGACTTGATCGCCTCCTGAGCCTGCTTCTTTGTACCAACGAAAAGTACGGTACCGCCCTGTGCTGCAATATCAGAGATTGCATTGTAAGCGCTGTCCACCATACCTACAGACTTCTGCAGGTCGATGATGTAGATACCGTTACGCTCTGTGAAGATGTACGGTGCCATCTTCGGGTTCCAGCGTCTGGTCTGATGTCCGAAGTGAACACCGGCTTCCAGCAGCTGCTTCATAGAAATTACGCCCATTTTGATTTACCTCCGTCTGGGTTTGTCTTCCGCACGGGTAAACACTTTAGTGTCACCTAAACGGTTCCGTGCGTGCTGATTTTTTGCAACGTTAATAATTTACCATAATGTCCGGCGGATTGCAAGAGATTTTTTCGTTATACCGCCTCCCGGATATACTCCGATATACTTTGATATACTTGGGTATGCTTCGATATACTCTGATATACTTTGATATACTCTGATATACTTTGATATACTTTTATTTCCCTTTTAAATTCGTATTTGGCGAGCTCCCGCCCTTCGCTTCACTCGGGCCGGGAGCTCGGGGCTGGGCCGGGCGCCGGTCTGCCGTTACAGCAATCCAGGTTATCTAGGCTGCGCCGGGTAGCCATCTATTTTCGGGCCGGACGCAACGCATCTGCCAAGCTAACT
>JAFXQR010000149.1 GCA_017526985.1 Lachnospiraceae bacterium | reverse complement strand
TCGTATCAAATATCTTTACATTTCCGATATATGCCTCTTTGATCTGCTTTTCCACTTCCCTGGAGAGTAATGTGCGGTCATCCACCATCGTAAAGAAGATCCCGCCGATCTTCAGATCCCTGTTCAGCCTGCGCTGGATCAGTCTTACATTAAGCACCGTCTGCTCTATATCCGTACAGGGCAGATATTCGCTGAGCACCGGGATCAGCACATAATCCGATGCCGCCAGAACATTCACCGACAAGGCAACATGCGCCGGCTTACTGTCCAGGATGATGTAGTCATAGTCCGGTTTCAGACAATCCACCAGATCCTTAAGGACCGTATCACTACCGGGAATGGAGCCCAGATCCTTATCCAGCACCGACAGTTTACTGTTCGCCGGCAAGAAATCTACTCCTTCCATATGGGTCATGATCCCTTCTCTCGGATCTGCCTCCTCTCCGTTTGCTACAGCTACCATTGCCCTTGCTATGGTGTAATCCAGCGATTCCGGATTCTCTACGCCCAGGGACTTGCTCAGGTCTCCCTGACCGTCCACATCCAGCAGGAGTACCTTTTTCCCGCTGTACGCCAGACCAATGCCGATATTTACGGCACTCGTTGTCTTTCCTACGCCGCCCTTAGAGCAGCTTACTGCTATGACCTT
Organism: Lachnospiraceae bacterium; assembly: GCA_017526985.1. Lineage (GTDB taxonomy): Bacteria > Bacillota > Clostridia > Lachnospirales > Lachnospiraceae > NK4A136. The sequence continues at coordinate 4,057 of JAFXQR010000149.1, read as the reverse complement.
GCACATACTTTTTCCCTCCATCGGTGTGTTATTTCTTATTTTCTCTTCCTCTGCCGGTCCAATACCTTCTGCGGTATATGATCCAGCTCGATATACATCCGGTAATACTTGTTTGTCCCCTTCATCGTCAGCGGCTCTGACATTCGGATCACATGAAACACATCATACCGGTCGATGATCTTCTTAAACCACTTCAGATCGTTTGTTGTACCCATCGCTCTTAATTTCAGCATCATTTCCTCCCTGACCGGCTGTACCGGTCTCTCAATAATCTAAGGACCTGCCCGTCCTTCAAACCAATTTTGTTGCACCTGCCTTCTCGCTGTAATGCCCATAAATACTGGCCTCCTTCCCGTTTTTGTTGCAGTAGACCTCTGTTTTTTTCGATTTTCATTTTCTTACTGCAACAAAAACCTGATTTTTACCCAAAAGTATTGCGTTTGTGAACCCTTCTGACCCATAAAAATAGGGATATTCCAGCGTTTTTTACTGAAATATCCCTTGCGAAAATGAGTCCATTTTCTACGGATTCATAAGCTCAAATTAGCATTATCAGGCATTATAGCGTATTATTGGTTAAAATCTTGTTGCAGTTGTGTTGCACTGCAACATTTTTTTCACCTTAAAAGCCGGTTTGCCACCTCCTGAATACTGTCCATCACCCTTCTCCAAACAACCTCCTTTTTCTCTCGATCATCGCCTCAATGTCCGATAAATAAAGGCTCAGATCCTTGTGCGTGTCACATCTCTCGATCCGTCCGCTGCCATCAGTGTACACTTTTTTGGACACCGTTCCGGCGCCGATGGCGTAGATGGACTGCACTTCCTCCATTAGGCCCGCGAATAACGTATTATCGCGTATATAGCCATTTTACGAGGTTTTTCGACTTTTCAAAGTAAGTATTATCATGTATTATCGTGTACCAGATTTACCCCATTTGATGTACTTTTGATGTACCTGGGCAAATCTTGATGTACTACCGATCCACAAGGGATCCTTGATACTTAAAACAACTTCATATCTTCAAACAACTGTTCCAGCGAAGACCTTTTCTTCTTGTCGGTAACCTCCGCATAAATATCCAGAGTGGTCTGGATATCCTTATGCCCCATAATGGTCTGGATCACCTTTATATTTGTCTCCGCCTCGCATAGCCTGCTGCAAAATGTGTGCCTGATATGATGGCACGTAAAATATGGGATCATTACCGACTTTCTGCCGGCACGGACTGCCTTGACCTCTTCTTCCGCATTATGATTCTCGATAACTCTCTTGATCTGTCTGTTGAGTGCTTCCGGGTTATAGATCTCGCTAAATCTGTTGCAGAATATAAACCCTTTCAGATCCTCAATCTGAGTCGTACAGTAGATACCCTCTTCTTTCTGCCTGGCCTTTTCTTCAACCAAAGCAACATATACAGTCTCTACCATTGGTATATTCCTGTTGCCCGCCTCTGTCTTCGGCCTGTTTACAACCCATTTATGCCCCGACTTATTACGCTTGCCACCGTAGTAATACAGGGAATGGTTGATATTGATCACACGTTCTTCCATATCAACATCTTCCCATCTGAGCCCTACCAGTTCTCCAACTCGAACGCCCGTTCCAAACATAAAGGTGTAGAGGGGTTTCAATCTGGAATATAAAGGATTCTCATCAACATATGAGAGGAATTCCCTCTGCTGCTCGATGGTCAGCGCATGTCTGATGTACCGCCTGAAATTTGATGTATCTTTCTTCAGCATCTGAAGTACTCCGTGGGACGGATTAGACCTCAGTATATTGTCTCTGACAGCAAGCTCCAATGCCGGATGGATCAGGCGCTGGATATACTCGATCGTACCAATATGAAGATCCTTTTCCGTGATCAACTGATTATAAAAAAACAAGATATCACTGTACTTTATACTGGTCAGCCTTTTCTTTCCAAAGCCATCTCTTATATAGCGATCATACACATCCAGATAGTTATTTCTGGTAGAATCCCGCAATTCGCTTTTGGTAGCCATATACCTGTCGAAGATGTAATTCAGACTGGATTCACCGGCCACATATGTATCGATTCCATCCATCTGATCCCGTACAAGCTGCTCCTCTTTTTCACGAAGCTTCATCAGATCATTTGAGTATATATATCTCCGCTTTCCCAGAGTATCTAAATAGGCATATGAATATATCCCCTTTTCTTTTCTATAGCATTCCCCCTTCCGAAGAACTCTGCCTTTCTGATCTTTTCTCGATGCCATCCTCATTTCTCCTTTCATCTACTGACTGGAGATCCTGAACGGATTCATTTTCGATCAGATCAGAAACGCTTTTTTGCAGCACCTGGGTTATTGTACGTCCATGAGATATCGCATAGGCTTTCAAGCGCCGGTAATCATCTTCCGTAAGCCGAAAAGTGACTATCTGCTCCTTCTTTATTTCCTGTTTCGGGCGCCCTGCCTTAGCCAACTCGATTTCCTCCTGTCACGCACTTATACACCCATTATATTTTTGTAATACATAAATGTCAACTGCAAAAAATCTTCTCCAGAAATCCAAAAAACTATGCCGGCGGGCAGCTTTCTATATAAGCCTCAATCATATTGCAATCCACCAGTACCACCTTCCCAACCTTATGGGTTGCCTTTAGATCCTTAGCGATTTTCTCCAGGGTACTCTGACAGATTCCGTAATAATCCGCCGCATCTTTATATCTTCTGAACCGTTTCCAATATTTCCTCTTTTCTTCCATAAATTTCGCTCCTTTCGCTGTGTCATTTATCCACCGACAGCAATACATATCCGCGAATATGCACTCTTGTCGGTAGACAAATCAAAAAAATCCTGCAACCGTGCCATAACTGCTATGACTACGCATCGGTATTGCACCTGCTTCTTCAGCCCCTTCTCATTCATCGGGAAGTATCATTATCAAGACCAGCATCATTGCATGAGAGTACATCTCCCAATGCCGTCAAAGAGTCTATTTGCTCCCCGCCTTAGTCCGGTATCATACCGTGCTTTTCACCACAAAAATGGCAGGCGGATCTTCGCAGCTCCGATGGCAAGCTCACTGATCTCTAAATGTTATTGCAGGATCATCGATATTCCTTTTTCAAAGTACAATTCCGGCCATCTGACCGGCTTTCGGATAAAACACCGGGCTCATTGTCGGCCCAAAAAGCACATAAAGTCACCGGGCTGTTGCAACCCATTTATGTACTTTATAAGACCTGCAATTCTCTATTTCTGAGTAAAACCAATCCCGGGACTATATTGCAAACCATACACTACAGTTTTTTGGTAACCTCTTCCAGAAGATCGCCAATCTTGTCATAGAACTCTTTAAACGGCTCCGGAAGCTTTCTCCAACGCTCAAGCACTCGGATATCTTCCAGTTTTTCCAATTCAAGCAGATAGAATGCATCTACTGTGATACCAAATGCCTTACAAACCTTTTCTATGGATGGATCCGATATCGTAGTCTCGCCCCATCTGGCAACAGTGCTTCTTTGTAGCCCCGCTCTATCCGCCAGTTCACTATCATTCCAGCCTCGTTCTTTCTGAAGCTGCCGGACCCTTTCTACACGATCCACACCTGTGATCCTGCCCAAACCGTTATCCTCTCTCTTCATTCGCTATACCTCCCATTATATTGAGATTGATAAACTTTGCACGCGACATTTTTGTTGCACGGATGCAACATAATCCAGGGAAAAGGTTCAACCAGCGGTATCCTGTTCACCTCCTCTTTTGTCGCTTGGGAAATGATGAGAAATCGTTGAATCACAAAAAGACCCGTTACAGAAGCGGGCAAAAACTACAAAAGAACGTATAACCCCCGTGATACGCATCCAAGAAATAACCATTATTAACATTCGAAATACCCTGTTATTACTGAATTTAGCATTTTGTCAGTACAATATACTGTACTGCTATTTCCCATCTTGAAAACGTAGCAAGAATCTGTTACGATGAAATCCGGATAAAATACAAATCTCATTCATTTCACGAAACTGTTGCGGTCGGAATTATTCCCGGCGGACAGTTTTTATTGTTCTCCAGATCATT
>JAFXQR010000148.1 GCA_017526985.1 Lachnospiraceae bacterium | reverse complement strand
GGCCTGGATCGCAGGCATTGCAGCTTATTATCTGCTGGAAATGCCGTTTCGTAAAATAGCGGGACGGATAGCGGATTTTGGAAAAAGGCGGCTCCGGAAACGGGGGAAAAACGATAATTGACAATCGAGAGGAATATTGCTAATATTTAGGGTAATGTTTTTTATTTTGCAGGAGGTTTTTTCGTGAACAGAAAAGTATTCCAGCTTTTGGTAGAAAACTCTTCAGGTGTACTCAGCCGCATTTCAGGGCTGTTTTCCAGACGTGGTTATAATATTGAGAGTATCACGGCAGGTGTTACGGCCAATCCGCGCTACAGCCGCATTACGATCATTGCTTCCGGGGATGATGATATCTTAGAGCAGATCGAGCGTCAGGTAGAAAAACTGGTGGATGTGCGCAGTATCAAGGTATTGGAGCCGAAGGATTCCGTATATCGTGAACTGTGCCTGATCAAGGTGGAAGTGACCGATCAGAGCCGTGAAGGTTTGATCTCCATCTCCAATATTTTCCGTGCAAATATCATTGATGTAAGCGAGAACAGTATGATCGTAGAGCTCACAGGTAACCAGTCCAAGATCGAAGCATTTCTGGGACTGCTGTCCGGCTATACCATTATGGAACTGGCACGCACCGGTATCACCGGACTTTCCCGCGGCAGCTCCGATGTGGTTTGGTTAGAGGATTAAAATTCGTGTCATTTCGGGGGAGACCCTGTTTATTAAAATTTTAGGAGGAATAAGAAAATGGCAAAGATCTATTATCAGGAAGACTGCAACTTAGCTCTGTTGGACGGCAAGACCGTTGCAATTATCGGCTATGGCAGCCAGGGACATGCACACGCACTGAACCTGAAGGAGTCCGGTGTAAATGTTATCATCGGTCTGTATGAAGGTTCCAAGTCCTGGAAGCGCGCAGAGGAGCAGGGCTTCACAGTATATACCGCTGCAGAAGCTACCAAGAAGGCAGATATCATCATGATCCTGATCAATGATGAGAAGCAGGCAGATCTTTACAAGAAAGACATCGAGCCGAACCTGGAGCCGGGCAACATGCTTATGTTTGCACACGGTTTCAACGTACACTTCGGTCTGATTAAGGCACCGAAGGGCGTAGATGTTACCATGATCGCTCCGAAGGCTCCGGGTCACACCGTACGCAGTGAGTATCAGGCAGGTAAGGGTACTCCGTGTCTGGTAGCTGTAGAGCAGGATGAGACCGGCAAGGCTCTGGAGAAGGCTTTGGCTTACGGCGCAGGCATCGGCGGCGCAAGAGCAGGTATCCTGGAGACCACATTCCGTACCGAGACAGAGACCGACTTGTTCGGCGAGCAGGCTGTACTGTGCGGCGGTGTTTGTGCATTGATGCAGGCTGGTTTTGAGACTCTGGTTGAAGCTGGTTATGATCCGAGAAATGCATATTTCGAGTGCATCCACGAGATGAAGCTGATCGTTGACCTGATCTATCAGTCCGGTTTTGCAGGCATGAGATATTCCATCTCCAACACTGCTGAGTACGGCGATTACATCACCGGTCCGAAGATCATCACTGAGGATACCAAGAAGGCTATGAAGAAGGTTCTGGCAGATATCCAGGACGGTACTTTTGCAAAGGACTTCCTGCTGGATATGTCGTCCGCAAGCGGCCAGGTACACTTCAATGCACTGCGTAAGAAAGCAGCAGAGCATCCTGCAGAGGTTGTTGGTAAGGAGATCCGCAGCCTTTACAGCTGGTCTGACGAAGATAAGTTGATCAACAACTAATCTGAAAGTTCTATAAGATTCTTTGCAGGCGGCGTAACGGCTAGATCGAACGCCGCCTGTTTTGTACATTTTCTGACATTTTTGTTAATTTTTGTTCATTGGGAGATTTTACAACAAACAAAATGAGCGAGATGAATTCCAGCAAACAAGATTCGTTATCCAAAGAAATCGACCATATTGTGGTGCTTTGCTTTGGCATTGCATTTTTCCTGATCTATACCGCCAGCGCGATCCTTTTGTATATCACGGAAGAAGATACCAGCCGGTACTATATAAAAGCTATTGTGATGTTTTTGATCTATCTGGCGCTTTATGCTTCGGTTTCTGTTCTGGTGATCCAAAGGATCGCACAACTTTTCCGGCCGCTGGATGCTGCGGCAGGCGCTCTGTTGCAGAATAAGAAAACAAAGGATGGCAGGATAGGGATACGCAATCTGGCAGAGTCTCTGCGGGCACAGTCGGAAAAAGTAAATGAGTTGTCCGAAGAACTGAAGACGACACAGAATGATCTGGATGATGCTTTTCTGGTGTCGGAGCAGAACAGTTATCAGAACAAAGAAATGATACAACGGATGCAGGAGGAGCTGGACCGTCTGCAAAAACGCCAGGAAGAAGCATTACTTGCCGGAGAAAAAATGACCAGGCTGATGCGTGAGACGGCACCGCTTCATCAGGAGATTCAGGAAAAACGGGAAGATCTGTACGAACAGATGCGGCAGATTGAAGAAAACATTCGCGACAACGCCAGACAGCAGGAAGATACGGTTGCGGATTTTGAAGAATTAGGCAGTACATTTGCACTGCTGGGCAATATGCAGACGGATGCAGAAGAACTGCTGGAAAATATTTATAATGAGATGACCGGAGTGCAATCGTTGACCAATCAGATCAATCTGTATGCCATGAACACCTCTCTGGATATTGTCAGAGCAGGCAGCATCACCGTTTCTGCCATCAGTGCTCTGGATGAGATCAAAGAACAGACGGCGAAGATGAACACCAAAACAGATGATGTACTGCTTCTGTTGATCCGGGCTAGAAATGCATTGAAACTGGCAACGGATCAATCCGGAGAATGCCGGGAAAAGGGAGAAGAGTGCGGAAAATCTTTTGAAAACAGCCGCAGTGCATTGGAGGTGCAAAAAGCGGAACTGGCGCAAATGTTGTCTGCCGGAGATCAACTGACGGAAGATGTTTCCAGATTGAGCAATGCTTTCAACGAAGCGGAACAGATCACCAGAAATCAAAATGCGGAACAACAGAAAGCAAAATCGGATGTTGAGAAAATGACTGCTATGCTGCAGGAGTGGTATACCACGGAAGGTGAAGAATAGGCTACTGCGGTATACTATAAAGATAGTGCTAAGGTGTTGTAATTTTGGACACAGTATGATAGCATAATTTTTGTTTTTTGAAATATTGAAACAGAAAAAAGTAACCAGAAAGAAGGGATGAAAAAGATGGGAATGACAATGACACAGAAGATCCTGGCGCGTGCTGCAGGATTGGACAAAGTCGTGGCCGGACAATTGATCATGGCAAAACTCGATCTTGTTTTGGGAAATGATATCACCAGCCCGGTAGCGATCAAAGAAATGGATAAGATGAAGACCGAAGGCGTATTTAACAAGGACAAGATCGCGCTGGTGCCGGATCACTTTGTTCCCAATAAGGATATCAAATCCGCAGAGCATTGCCGCTGCGTTCGTAATTTTGCAAAGAAGAATGAGATCACCAATTATTTTGAAGTGGGTGAGATGGGGATTGAGCATGCGCTTCTTCCGGAAAAAGGTCTTACCGTACCCGGAGATGTGATCATCGGCGCAGACTCCCATACTTGTACTTATGGTGCGGTAGGTGCTTTTTCTACCGGCGTAGGTTCTACAGATATGGCTGCCGGTATGGCGACCGGAGAAGCATGGTTTAAGGTACCGTCCGCGATCAAGTTCAATCTGACCGGAAAACCGGCCAAGTGGATCAGCGGTAAGGATATCATCCTGCATATCATTGGTATGATCGGTGTGGATGGCGCGCTGTATCGTTCCATGGAATTCGTTGGTGATGGGATTCAGTATCTTTCTATGGACGATCGTTTCACCATCTCCAATATGGCGATTGAAGCCGGCGGCAAGAATGGTATCTTCCCGGTGGATGATAAGACCATTGCATACTTAAAAGAGCATACCAAGCGTGAGTATACCGTATTTGAGGCAGATGCGGATGCGGAGTATGATGAAGAGTATACCATCGAGCTGGATAAGCTGAAACCGACCGTTTCCTATCCGCATTTGCCGGAGAATACACACACGGTAGACGAAGCAGCGGATATCAAAGTGGATCAGGTTGTGATCGGTTCCTGTACCAATGGCCGTATCGAAGATATGCGTATTGCTGCAGAGATACTGGAGGGGAAACATATCGCAAAGGGCATGCGTTGCATCATTATTCCTGCAACCCAGTCCATTTATCTGGAATGTATGGAGAAAGGGTATCTCAAGACCTTTATCCAGGCCGGCTGTGTAGTATCTACACCGACCTGCGGACCTTGCCTTGGTGGATATATGGGTATCCTGGGTGACGGTGAGAAATGTCTGTCTACCACAAACCGTAACTTTGTAGGCCGTATGGGCCATATCAATTCGGAGATCTATCTGGCATCGCCGGCAGTAGCTGCTGCAACTGCGATCAAGGGCAATATCGTATCTCCGGATGCACTGTAAGAGGGAGGAAAAGAGATGAAAGCACAGGGTAGTGTATTTAAATATGGCGATAATGTAGATACCGATGTGATCATTCCGGCACGGTATTTGAATTCTTCCGATCCGAAGGAGCTGGCACAGCACTGCATGGAAGATATCGATAAGGATTTTGTGAACAATGTAAAACAGGGAGATATCATCGTAGCTGATAAGAACTTTGGCTGCGGATCCTCCCGTGAGCATGCACCCATTGCCATCAAGGCGGCTGGTGTAAGCTGTGTGATTGCTGAAACCTTCGCGCGTATCTTTTACCGTAACTCCATCAATATCGGTCTGCCGATCCTGGAGTGTCCGGAAGCTGCGGCTGCCATTAAGGCCGGTGATGAAGTGGAAGTGGATTTTGATAATGGTGTGATCACTGACAAGACCACAGGTGCTTCCTTCCAGGCACAGCCGTTCCCGCCGTTTATGCAGGAGATCATCAAAGCGGAAGGCCTGATCAATTACATCAATCAAAAGAAAGCCTGAATCTAAAACGCTTAAAGACTCTCCAAAATTTTGGGGAGTTTTTTTCTGGATTGAATGAAGTGATCGAATGAAACGTGTTTGACCACAAAACAAATCTATGCTATTATGTAAACGTTGTCGGGAATGGATGTTCGATAACGTTTATTTTTTGTTAATGGAGAGAGTATTATATGTATGCATATATTAAAGGGCAGCTGGTGGCGAAAAAGACAGACCGGATCGTGGTTGAAACGGGCGGCATCGGCTACAATATTTTTTATCCGGTGGGGCGCATTCAGATGCTTCCGGCATTAGGCAATGAGGTAAAGATCTATACCTATACCAGTGTGCGCGAGGATGCACTGCAATTATATGGTTTCGGCAGCGAAGAAGAACTGGAGTTGTATAAGCAGCTACTTGCAGTCAGTGGCATCGGCCCGAAGGTGGCCTTATCTTTGCTGTCTACGCTGACACCGGGAGAGATCCGTGTGGCGATCCTTTCCGGGGATACCAAGACTCTTTGTAAAGCGCCTGGATTCGGCAAGAAAAATGCGGAGCGGCTGATCGTTGAACTCAAGAGCAAGGTGAGCGCCGAAGATATGCTTACTTTCCTGCCGCATTCCGAAGAAGATACTGCCATGGAAGACGGTGTGATGGCCGAAACCGTGCAGGCACTGACAGCTCTTGGCTATCCGGTAAAAGATGCACGGACGGCGGTAATGAAAGCTTCGAAGGATGGGGTGACCGATACCGAAGCGATGTTGAAGACAGCGCTGCGATATATGGTTTAATTTTTTCAGGAGAAAAAAATGGAAAAACGAATGATAGAGACAACATACACCGAAGAGGATGTGCAGATCGAGTCAACACTGCGGCCGCAGTTTTTGAAAGACTATGTGGGGCAGGAAAAGATCAAGGCGAATCTGCAGGTCTATATCGATGCGGCAAAGGAACGTGGGGATTCTCTGGATCATGCGCTGTTTTACGGACCGCCGGGACTGGGCAAGACCACGTTGGCCGGCATCATCGCCAATGAAATGGGGGTGCACGTCAAGATTACCAGCGGACCGGCCATCGAGAAACCGGGAGATCTGGCAGCTATCTTAAACGGGCTGCAGGAAGGGGATGTGCTTTTCATCGATGAGATCCACCGCCTGCCGAGACAGGTAGAAGAAGTATTGTATCCCGCAATGGAGGATTTCGCTATAGATATTCTGATCGGTAAAGGAAGCGGCGCAAAGTCCATCCGTCTGGAATTGCCGAGATTTACGCTGATCGGAGCGACTACCAGAGCAGGACTGCTCACGGCACCTTTACGAGACCGTTTCGGTATGATCCATCGTCTGGAGTTTTATACGACGGAGGAACTGACCAGGATCATCACTGCTTCGGCAAAGAAACTGTCCGTAAAGATTGATGCGGAGGGGGCAAAAGAACTGGCACGCAGAAGCCGCGGCACCCCGAGACTGGCAAATCGTATGCTGAAGCGCGTGCGGGATTTTGCGCAGATCAAATTTGATGGTGTGATCACCAAAGAAGCAGCAGATTATGCCCTGGATCTGATGGAGGTGGATAAATATGGCCTGGATGCTTCCGACCGCAGGATATTGCTTACCATTATCGAACAGTTCAACGGCGGTCCGGTAGGACTGGAACATCTGGCGGCATCCCTTGGCGAAGATACCGGAACCATTGAAGATGTGTATGAGCCGTATCTGTTGCAGAACAATTTTTTGCAGCGCACACCAAAAGGGCGTGTAGCAACGGAGACGGCATATCTGCATTTCGGGATCCGCAAACCACAAGATTAGTTTGGGGAGAAGGGAACATTTATTACAAAAATGTGAAAAATGTGTGACAAATTCTTCATTTCCTACTTGCATTCTGAAACTTTTATCGTTATAATGAGTGAAGTTGGTTTACATAAACATTATTCATGTAACCCAATCATTTATCGATCATAAGCGGAAATGGCGTTTGCAAAGCATATCAGGCCGGCTTTTGGCAATCGTCGGAAGGGGAAAACATGGCAGAGAAGAAAGTGATCAAAGTGCTCATTGGCGGTAAAGTAATGACCATGAGCGGCTACGAAAGCGAAGAATACATGCAGCGCGTAGCATCCTACATCAATTCTAAGATAGAGGAATATGAGAAAACCGACACTTTCCGAAAGTCTTCCAGTGACATCAAGCATCGTATGCTGGAGCTGAACTTTGCTGATAATTACTTCAAAGAGAAAATGCATGTGGAAGAACTGGAGCAGAATCTGAAAGAGAAACTGGATCAGTTGGATAATTCCAAACATGAATGTGCGATCCGAGGCGTGATGATCGATGATCTGAAAAAAGAGATCGAAAATCTGAAAAAGGAACAGCATGAAAACGAGAAGACGATCCTGAAATTGCAGATGGAATTGAAAGACAGGGATCGCCAATTAGAAGAACATAAGAAGGCAAACGAAGCAAAAGAAAAGAAACCGGAACCGCAGACAAATACTTCCGAAAAAGCTGAGAGCGACAAAGAAGCAGGTGGTACGATCAGCGAGATCCGGGATTTTAAGGATCATAGAGATCAGAAACAAAATGAAAAAAACAGACGATAAAAACCAAAGGCAGCCTGATCCAACGGCTGCCTTATCCATAACAGGAAAAGGACCGGAATTGCTGGCTCCTGCCGGAGAACTGGCCGGAGTGATCGGCGCGATCAATGCCGGCGCTGATGCAGTATATCTGGGAGCGGAAGCTTTTTCGGCGCGTGCCTATGCCAAAAATCTGAACGCCGAAGAGTTACTGCAGGCACTGGATTACGCCCATGCGTTTGGAAAGAAAATCTATCTGGCTTGTAATATATTGTTGCGTGATCAGGAAATGCTGCAGATACCGGATATCCTGGATCCGCTTTATGAGCATGGCCTGGATGGCATCATTGTGCAGGATCTGGGACTGCTTTCTTTTTTGGCAAAACGCTATCCTTCGCTGTCTCTGCATGCCAGCACGCAGTTGTCGGTTTTGTCTGCGGATGGCGCGGACTGGTTGAAAAGATATCGTGTGTCCCGTGTGGTACCCGGGCGCGAACTGTCTATGGAAGAGTTAAAAGCTCTTAAAGCCCGCGATATTGAGGTGGAATGCTTTATTCATGGCGCTATGTGCTATAGCTATTCCGGACGCTGTCTGCTCAGTTCGTTTGCCGGAGGAAGAAGCGGTAACCGTGGTCGGTGTGCCGGGCCTTGTCGGCAGCCATATCGTATGAATGGGAGCAAGGCGCAATATCCGCTCAGCCTCAAAGATATGTGGAGCCTGCATGAGATCGGTGCTTTGATCGATGCCGGCATTGATTCCTTTAAGATTGAAGGACGCATGAAAGCACCGGAGTATACCGCCGGTGTCACAGCCGTTTATCGAAAATACATTGATCAGTATCTGAAAAATGGCAACTGTCAGGTGTCGGCAAAGGATGAAAAACGACTGGAAGACCTATACTTGCGTAGCGGTAAGCAGGAAGGATATCTGCGCCAGCACAATGGTAAAAATATGATATCGTTGTCTTCTCCGGCTTACGGTAAAGTATCGGAAGAAGAAAAACAGCGGGTGTTTCAAAAATATCTTGCAGAAAAAAATACCATTCCGGTACGGCTGCAGGCACGGATCTTTGTGGGAGAACCGATTCAATTGATCGCGGATACCGGACGATATAAGGTCTCGGTAAAGGGGGCGCCTGCCGAAGCCGCTGCAAAAAAGCCGATGAGTGCGGAACAGTTTGCAGAAAAACTGTGTAAAACCGGCGGTACTTTGTTTTCGGCATCAGAATGTCTGGTGGATACGGATGATCTTTCTTTTGTTCCTGTGAGTTTGCTTAATGATTTGCGCCGGAATGCATTGGAGAAGCTGCAGAAGAAAATGATGCCGCTGCGAACGGATCTGAAAAAAGATGTTTTACCGGATCCGGCGGGAAATGTAACGACTGCAGATAATGTTGAAATCATCCCGGTATTGCGTATCGGCTTAAAAAATCCGGATGTGCTTGGAGATGTCCTGACATACCATGAAGCAGAAGGAGTCATTCTGGGTCTGGATGCGATACGACCGGAACACATAGAACAGATTCGCCGAGCGGGCAGGAAGTGGTATGTGCGTCTGCCGGAGATCATCCGCCAGAAGGATGCGGAAAAGATCCGTTATCGCTTGCAGGAGATCATAAAAAAGGAGCCGGACGGCGTCTATGTAAACGGTGTGGATGCACTTGGGATCACGGATGGTTTGTTTTCAAAAGAACATATACATGGCGATGCCGGATTGTATGTGTTTAACAGATGTACGGAACAGAGTATATCGGAATATGCCGGACATTTCACAATATCCTTAGAGAAATCCGGAAAAGAATATGCGGCGATAGTAAGACCGGAAAATGCGGAGTGTATCGTATACGGGTATCTGCCGGTCATGTTCAGTGCCAACTGTGTGTATAATACATTGCGCGGATGTGATCCTACGGTAAAAGAATATCATCTGGAAGATGAAAAGGGACATTCCTTTCCCATCGTTCCGGTACACCGTTATTGTTATAATATTATGTACAATTGTGTGCCGCTTTCGTTACATGCAGAAATGAGAGCGCTGCGTGAACAAAAGCGCGCATCCGTATTTCGACTGGAATTTACAATTGAGGATTCCGCAGAGATCAAAAGGATCATGCAGGCCTATACCGAACTTTGGAACTGCGGCGTTTGGAACAGTCCGTTTGTTTCAGGACAGACGACACGCGGTCATTTTCTGAGAGGGGCAGAATGACTTTATTAGTTTTAGATCTATCGAAATATATCATTGTCATGTTAATGGCATTGTATGTTTCTACTGCCTTTATGGCATTAAAACGAAGAGATGATGATTTCCGGCGCGGGATCTATGTATGGATGGAAATACAGGCGCTTGGTTTTTATGTGCTTTGTATGGGAAATGTGTGGCTGCATAACGCAAAGAACGGTAATGTAGATGTTTTGGGACTGGTTGCTTTGCTGGCGCTTTTGGAATTTCTTGTATTACTGTTTTTTCCGATACTGCTGCGGGCGTTCTACCGGGACGTGCACCGGCTGCTCCTGTGTCAGATGCAGATGCTGCTGGCCATTGGTTTTGTGATACTCGCAAGACTGAACCCAAATCATGCAAAGCGGCAGTTTATCATCATCAGCGCATCTCTGACTGTCTTTATGTTGGTGCCGAAACTGATACAGAAATGCGCATTTCTGAAAAACATTCCCATTGTATATGGCGGTGTGGGGATCGGCGGCCTGCTGCTGGTATTGATCCGTGGCAGACTGGTCAACGGTTCTAAGCTGAACTACAGTGTTATGGGATTTATTTTTTAGCCTTCCGAAGTGATCAAAGTTGTTTTTACTTTTTTTATCGCCGGCCTGCTTGCTTATAATGTAAAACAGAAGCGTGTGCTTTTGTCTGCGGCGCTGGCTGCTTTTCATGTTCTGGTCTTGGTAGCATCCAGGGATCTGGGGTCTGCGCTGATCTATTTTGTGACATATGTGGTCATGCTGTATGTGGCTTCCGGTAAGAAACTTTATCTTCTGGCTGGAATCGGTGGCGGAATGGTCGCTGCGGTGGCTGGATATTTTCTGTTTTCCCATGTGCGGAGCCGTGTATTGGTATGGCTGGATCCATGGGGGGATATCGATAATAAAGGTTATCAGTTGACGCAATCCTTATTCGGTCTGGCTACCGGCGGATGGTTTGGCATGGGACTGGGGCATGGGTCGCCCAAATCAATCCCTTATGTAGAAGAAGATTTTGTATTTTCGGCGGTGGCGGAAGAAATGGGCGTCTTTTTTGCAATACTTCTGATCCTCTTGTGCCTTTCTGTTGTGCTGAGTGCATTTGTGATCGCCGGCCGGCTGAAAGATCCTTTTTACCGACTGGTGGCGGTTGGACTGGGAACCTGCTATGGGATCCAGGTCGTGCTGACCATCGGTGGCGGTACCGGATTTATTCCGCTCACGGGTGTGACGCTGCCGCTGATCTCCAACGGCGGCACTTCGGTAGTTGTGTCCATTACGCTCTTTGGCGTGTTGCAGGGGATCTATATGCTACGCATGCAGGAATACGACGTTGAGGAAGAAGAGCGGGAGCTGCTGGATGCCGAATGGGCGGAATATCTGGAAAGCGAAGAAGCGGCAGCACTGGATGAGGATGCGCTGGCCGAAAAAGAAGAGGATTTTTATGCGATTTATCTGGATGATGAAGAAGCGGAAGCACAGGATCTGCTGGTGCGGCAAAATCGTTGTATTGCTGTGCAGGCAGTGATCTATGCCCTGATCTATGTGTTGATGTTTTCCAATATCATCCGTTTTCTGATCTTGCAGGGCGGTGAAGCCATGACCAATTCTTACAACCAGAAGCGTGTGGCGATCCTGGAACAGGACAATCGTCGTGGTACGATCTACGCTGCGGACGGTACCGTGTTGGCAGAAAGTGTGATCAAAGACGGGGAAGAAGTACGAAACTATCCGTTTTCGGAGGAGTTTGCACAGGTAGTCGGATATGCAGCAAAAGGCGGAGACGGCATTGAACGGCGGATGCAGCGGTATCTGATCACATCGGATATCATACTCTCCGAGCAACTGCGCAATGATATGGCAGAGCGCAAAGATCCCGGAAATGATGTGCATACCACATTGTTGCCGGATCTGCAGCAGGTAGCGTATGAAGCTCTCGGAAACAATCGTGGTGCGGTTGTGGTAAGTGATGTAAAAACCGGTCGTATCCTGGCAATGGTTTCCAAACCGGCCTATGATCCCAATCAGATCGAAGAGATCTGGGATACCTTGATCGATGATGAGGAAAGCGGTCTTTTGGTGAACCGTGCTTCACAGGGCTTATATCCTCCGGGATCGACTTTTAAGATCCTCACAGCGCTGGAGTATATCCGGGAGAATCCGGATACTTACGAAAAATATGCGTTTGACTGCAGCGGATCGTTTACCAAAGAGGATTCTACGATTCAGTGTTTTCATGGCAGCGTGCATGGCGAGGAAGATCTGTATGCCTCCTTTGCAAATTCATGTAATTCCTCCTTTGCAAATATAGGTGTGTCGCTCAATAAGGAAAACTTTGCACAGACACTTGCGGATATGCATTTTAATGAAACGCTGCTCTTTGATCTGGATAATAATCCCAGCCAGATCTATATGGGCAAGGATCTGAATACCAACGATATGATGCAGACCTGCATCGGTCAGGACAAGACACAGGTGAGCCCTCTGCAGATGAATCTGGTGACTGCAGCGATCGCAAACGGCGGCATGATGATGCAACCCTATGTGATCGAGCGGGTGGTGACCGCAGATGGACGTGTCTTAAAGCGTTTTACACCTAAAGAATACGGTATGGTCCTTAGCGAGGAGGAAGCGGAGGTCATGACGGAACTGATGAAGGGTGTGGTTGCTTACGGTACCGGAAAACGGATCAATGATCTTCCGTTTACCGTGGCAGGAAAGACCGGTTCTGCAGAGTTTTCCTCGATCAAAACCCAGTCCCATGCATGGTTTACCGGATTTGCTCCGGCAGAAGATCCGCAGATCGCCGTGACGGTGATCATGGAGAATGCGGGCAGTGGCGGTGAAAAGGCGGCGCCGGTGGCAGGCAAGGTAATGCAGGCATATCTGCAGAAATGATTTAATTTACACAAGAAGGGGAAACTTATGAATGAAAGTAAGGCAGATAAGAAGAAAGTCGATATTACTGCGTGTGTAATGATCCTCACAGGTGTGCTGGGGTGCCTTGTTTTGTATTATCTTGTCGCTAAAGCGACATTATCTTTCCGGCCGGAGGCGATGATAGGAAATCATGGTCTTAATGATATGCAGATCTATTTAAATCTCCAGATTCTTGCACGGGGATTTCTTATGGTGGTTATTCCGGCATTTTGTATGCTATTGGGATATTTGTATTGCAGAATAAAGAAATCAGCGCTTCGCCCGACGATGATCAAAACATCTGCTGTGATAGGATTGCTGTTTTCCCTTGTTAGTGCGATATTTGGGACAACGGGTTTAGAGATTCAGGGAGAACGCTTTTCACATTTGCAAATCGTTCAACTATTGCAGTTAAAAGCAGCAATAAAATCCGATATGGATGAAATACCGGTCTACATTTGCGAAGATAATATTTTGAAAACGTCCGGTAAATCATATGGTTTTTGGCCGGGTGTATGGGAATATTATCTGAAGGATCAAAGCGGAGATGTCATTTGTCAGATCTCGCAACAGGAATTTGAAAACTATGCTGATAAATTATGCGATCTTTCAACGCATTCGGTTCGGTGCTATCCCAATTCCGGGTTGTTGTGTGATATTGATAAAGGCGCAAAATTGCCAACAGAAGAAGAACTTCTGGAATCGCTTTATACAGTAACTTACGACGAAGATGGTTATCTTCACTGGAAAAAGAATTATAATGGTGTGTATCCGGAAAATGTTGATATAAACTATTATATTGACGGAAAGTTATGTCTGGTAAGGACTGTTGGAAAGGATACTTATGAAGAACCCGCTTTTTTGAAGGGGCATGAGAATAAGGCATATTTTACCGCGGTTTACAAAAATAATACTGTACGCGTCAGCAATATTGTAGAAGTAAGAGATGTTATTGAACTTGATGATCCCGAAACATTACAACAGCTAGACGATGGTGCGCGTGCTGAAGCGGAGGTTCAACTGGGGCCGGAGCTGATTCCGGGACTGGAGGGCGAAGAAGACATCTATTTACGCTATCTTATGACTTCGGAAGGGCTGATGATCACGGAAGATAATCCTTATTATGAGGATGTATTACAAGCGATCCGGTCATTGGGTAATGCGCAGGGGGTATCTGTAGATAGTAAATTTACAGGATGGTATCCTATTGCCAGTCTGAGTTTTAGAAGCAGTGATGCCGAAAACTATTTTATAGTATATATGAATACAGATATTGATAAATATGATGTAACACCCCAATCGGAAGAGGATGTTTATTATCGCATCAACGGTACGATCGAAGGAGAGGAAATAGAACGGTATGTAATGTGCACTCCGGAACTGAAAACATTAATGGAATTGCAGAAGCAGGCAAAGGCAGCACAGATCAGACGAATCTGCAAGAGAGATGGCGAAATACAGGCGTATCTGTGCCTTCAGTTATCCTCCGATATGGTTGAGTTATCTGCGGACGGATGCGGCAGATTTATTGTGAAGTTCGATCCGGATGAAAGCTCTATTGATGCGGCGAGCGGTATGAACGTGATGGTCCGTGTCTATGATGTACGTCCGGCGACTCCGGAAGATGTGACAGGGCAGAATTATGAGCCGGATGTGGTTGGAAAAGTGGAGATTTTGAAATAATGCTTGCCAAGTTTTCGATTTTATGTTAATATTCGAATGTTTGGTATGAATTGCTTTTGAAACAGATTGTGGAGGTTTTTCATGTTACGGACAGTTTTAACAGTGATCTTTATTATTGTTTGCATAGCACTTTGTGTTATTATTTTGGCACAGAAGGGACGTGATTCAGGTATCGGCGGTCTGACCGGATCTTCTTCTTCAGGAGATACTTACTGGAGCAAGAACAAAGGTCGTTCCCGTGAAGGTATGATGATCCTGCTTACCCGTGTATTTGCGGTGACAGCGATCATACTTGCAGCGATCCTGAACATTAACAGATTTTGATCAATCGCCCCTCTGTAAAAAGAGGGGCTTTGTTTTATTAGTTTTTAATAGTTTTATTGTTAGATTTATAACAGAAAGAAGAATTATGGGAAAGAAAGAGATAAAAAAAGAGAATAAGTCCGCAAAAAAGATGACGGTCAAAAAAGCGGCAAAGAATATCGAGACAAAAAAAGAAAAAAAAGCTGTAAATAAGTATGGTGTCATAAAGGCTACGAAAAAAAGCGGGTCTGATAAGAAAGATTCGATAAAAAGTGTATCCGCAAAAAAAGATTACACAAAGAAGGAATGCGGGAAGGCGGAGTTGAAAAAGGGTAGAGCGAGTAAAAGCGTTTCTAAAAATGTTGCCCCCAAAAAAGTTGAATCAAATAGAAATGAACTGAAGAAAAAAAATAAGACTCGCCGTACCGGGAAAACGATCTATACCGGTAATCTGATCACGAACCGCAAGGGTTTTGGCTTTGTGGAAGTGGAAGGCCTGGAGGAAGACATCTTTATTCCACACAGTATGTTAAACGGTGGGTTTCATAAAGATACCGTCAATGTGGAGCTGATCGAGGGACGGGGGCGCAGACAGGAAGGCCGTATTGTCAAGATCCTGGAGCGGGGGATCAAAGAAGTGATCGGTACCTACCGCGAGCAGCGAGGATTCGGTTTTGTGGTTCCGGACAATCAGAAGATCGCGGATGATATCCACATTGCCAAAAAAGAGGCGCACGGAGCGACAGACGGCCAGAAAGTCGTAGTATCGATATTGCAATATGGGGATAAAGATCACCGGCCGAGCGGACAGATCACAGAGGTTATCGGCAATGCTGACGATCCTGGAGTAAATATCTCGGCGATCGTGCGCGGATACGAACTGCCTACGGATTTTCCGAAGGCTGTAGTGGAACTGTCCGAGACGATTCCCGGGAAAGTGAAAAAGAAGGAGATCAAAGACCGTAAGGATCTTCGGGCAGTGCAAATGGTGACCATTGATGGCGAGGATACAAAAGACCTGGATGATGCGGTATCTTTGGAAACGGATAACCGTGACTACATCCTGGGTGTGCATATTGCGGATGTCAGCCATTATGTCAAAGAAGACGATGCTCTGGATAAAGAGGCGTTTACACGTGGCAACAGCGTGTATCTGGCAGATCGTGTGATACCGATGCTGCCGGAACGATTGTCCAATGGTATCTGTTCTTTGAATGCCGGTGAAGATCGGCTGGCCATGAGTTGTATTATGAGGATCAGCCGGAATGGTGTGATCAAGGATTATGAGATCTGCGAGAGTGTGATCCATGTGGACCGTCGTATGACTTATACTGCGGTAGCAGGAATTTTAGAAGGCGATGAAGATCTTATCAAAGAATATAAGCCACTGGTCGGTATGTTCAAAAAGATGAATACGCTGTCGAAGATCCTGAAACGGATGCGTACGAAACGCGGATCTATCGATTTTGACCTGCCGGAGAGCAAGATCCTTTTGGATGCCAATGGAAATGTGGTGGATATCAAAGCGTATGAGCGAAATGCGGCGACCGGAATGATCGAACAGTTTATGCTGTCTGCGAACGAAACTGTGGCAGCACATATGCATGCATTGGGTTATCCGTTCCTGTATCGTATCCATGAAACTCCGGATGCGGACCGTATCGGTGATCTGTTGACATTGCTGGCCGGTTTCGGTTATCATGCGAAAGGGAAAGCGGAAAAGATCAAACCGAAAGAGATCCAGGCGATGCTGGCCGGGATTCAGGGGCGGCCGGAAGAAGATATGATCCGTACACTGGCGCTGCGCTGCATGAAACAGGCTCGTTATGATGTGGAATGTGTCGGACATTTCGGATTGGCGGCTACGGAATATACGCACTTTACATCACCGATCCGCCGTTATTCCGATCTGCAGATCCATCGTATCCTGAAAGAAGAGATGCATGGCAAACTGAAGGCAAAACGGATCGATCATTATGAGAAACTGCTGCCAAAGGTTGCCAAACAGTGTTCCGACCGTGAACGCCGTGCCGTGGATGCTGAGCGTGATACGGACAAGCTGATGATGGCTCTGTATATGGAATCAAAGATCGGACAGTCATTCGAAGGCCAGATCAGTGGCGTGACCGGCTGGGGAATGTATGTGGCACTGCCAAATACCGTAGAGGGTATGGTGCCGATCTCTAAGATCCCCGGAGATGATTTTGATTATTCTGAAAAAGAATATGCTTTAGTCGGACGATATACAAAGAAACAGTTCCGGCTGGGAGAGCATGTGAAGATTACCGTAGCAAATGTCGATACAGTATTGCGTACCATCGATTTTGCGCTGAACTGGGAAACTGAGGGAAAAAAGAATGGGAAAAAGCCGGAACGACGGGGGCATAAAGCTCGTCGCAAATAACAAAAAAGCATTTCATGATTATTTTATCCTGGAGAAATATGAGGCAGGGATCTCACTGGTCGGTACCGAAGTAAAAAGTCTGCGTGCCGGCAAGTGCAGCATCAAAGAAGCTTATGTCCGTATTGATAACGGTGAGGTATTTGTGGTCGGAATGAACATCAGCCCGTATGAGCAGGGAAATATCTTTAACCGGGATCCTCTTCGTGTGCGTAAGTTGCTGCTGCACAAGTCCGAGATCAACAAGCTGGTCGGTGATACCGCGGAGAAGGGTATCACGATCATGCCGCTGCAGGTGTACTTTAAGGATGGCCGTGCCAAGATGGAGATCGGTCTGGCAAAGGGTAAGAAAAACTACGACAAACGACAGGATATTGCCAAGAAGGATGCAAGACGGGAAGTAGAGCGTGAATTCAAGGTGAAGAATCTGTAATTATGAGTCATCCTTGCCTTCCCCTTGACGGCGATAGCATAAATTTTTTGTGATTTTTTTGTATTGTTTCATGTAATGTAAATGCTTTCATGAAATAGCAAAAATCGGCTACAGCTCTTATTGAAATCTTAAGAGAATCCGATATAATAGGATATAACAACAAAAGCAGTACTGTACCTTACAAAAACATATGGGCTTGACAGGTTTCGACGGGGTATCTTAAGCTGAAGAAGCCATCCGCAGGTATGCGTAAATACCAAAATTAAACTAAACGCTGAAGATAATTTAGCACTCGCTGCCTAAGGGCAGCTGTCCTGCCTGACGCACCTACACGACAGGGTCAGGGCATCGGATTGTAGGAAACGCGTATGTTAAGCTTTGCGCATACGGCTGATCTATGAAGCTACTGAAACCGCTACGGTGTCTGTGACGGGGCGGCAGAGGGAATGTTAATCCACTGACTATGATGGTAGAAGGGCGGGGGCGGATGTTTCGGACGCGGGTTCAAATCCCGCCAGGTCCACTTCGGTGCCGATGGCACAAAAAAGGGAGGAGCGCATTGTATCTATCATGGTACGGTGCGTTTTTCTGTTTAGAGGATTTTGCTAATCCGGTATATTCTTTTTTATAAGAAATATTCATGAAAATCCGCTCTAAAAAATCAGAATATAGGTAATTTTAGACATTTACACAAATTTGAGGATGGTTTATTATACATATTGTCAACAATGTTGTGGGAGATCTTTTCTTTAGGGAAAGATTTCCGGAGAAACATTATCAGGAGGAAAATTATGAAAAAGAAAGTAGTATCCTTGGCAATGGCAGCTGTCATAACCGCGTCTCTGGCGGCATGTGGCGAGACAGCTGCAACACCGGCAGCATCCGTAGGCGGAGAACCGGCCGCTTCTGCAACAGCATCTGCAGATGTAAAGGTGGGTGTGATCCTGGTTGGTGATGAGAATGAAGGTTATACCTATGCTCACATTGACGGCATCAAGAAGGCTGCTGCAAGTGTCGGCATTTCCGAGGATAACATCCTTTGGAAGTATTCTGTACCCGAAGACGAATCCTGCTATGAAGCAGCGGTAGACCTGGTAGATCAGGGCTGCAATGCGGTATTCTCCAACAGCTACGGACATCAGTCCTTTATGCAGCAGGCAGCCGGCGAGTACGCTGATGTGCAGTTTGTTTCCATGACCGGTGATACGGCAGCAATGAGCGGACTGGGCAATTTTTCCAACGCCTTCACCAATGTATATGAATCCCGTTATGTATCCGGTGTGGTAGCCGGCATGAAGGTAAAGGAACTGGTAGAGAATGATGCATTGTCTGCTGAGAATTATGACGAAAACGGCAATGTGCTGATCGGTTATGTAGGTGCTTATCCTTATGCTGAGGTAGTTTCCGGTTATACCGCATTTTTCCTGGGCATCCGTTCCGTATATCCGGAGGTTGCGATGGAAGTGACTTATACCAATTCCTGGTTTGATATCGCGGCAGAAGGCGAAGCTGCAAACGCTCTGATGAGCGACGGATGTGTCATCATCGGCCAGCATGCGGATTCTACCGGTGCTCCGGCTGCTGTACAGGCTGCAAATGCACAGGGCAAGCCGGTATATTCCGTTGGTTACAACGTAGATATGCTGAATGTTGCTCCGGATGCAGCATTGACTTCTTCCACAAACAACTGGTCCGTATACTATACCGAAGCTTTTACCGATCTGGTAAACGGTCAGAAGATCCCCACCGACTGGGCAAAGGGATATGCGGTAGATGCTGTAGCGATCACTGCTCTTGGCTCTTCCGTAGCAGACGGCACGCAGGAGAAGGTTGACGAAACCATCGCGGCGATCAAAGACGGCAGCCTGCACGTATTCAGCATTGACAGCTTTACCGTTGACGGTGCAAAGGTAGAGAGCCATAAGGTAGATATGAATGGTGACTTTGATAACGAAGATGAGGAAGACAAGGAAGCGATCTGGGACGGATATTTCCATGAGTCTGAGCTTCGTGCAGCACCTTCCTTTGATCTGCGTATCGACGGTATCAAAGAGCTGTCCGCAGAATAATCCGTAATATTTTCGAGTAACTTGAGGGAACGCAGCAAAAGCGTTCCCTTTTTTTATTTTATTTGGGTTTCTTTTTGGAGGATTTTGCATTACAATAGAGCCTGAAGTGTTTGGCAAAACACATAACGAAAGGATTGGCTTATGTCAGAAGCGGCGATCACACTGAAAAATGTCACCAAAACCTTCGGCTCTGTAGTTGCCAATGATGATGTGACTATGGAGATCACCAAGGGCGAGATATTGTCTTTGCTTGGTGAAAACGGAAGCGGAAAAACGACATTGATGAATATGCTCTCCGGCATCTATTATCCGGATCATGGAGAGATCTTCGTAAACGGAAAAAAAGTCAGTATCAAAGATCCCAAGGATGCTTATGAATTGTGTATCGGTATGGTCCACCAGCATTTCAAACTGGTGGATGTGTTTACGGCTGCCGAAAATCTGGTGATCGGTATCGACAGCCATAAAAAGCTGAATCACAGGGAAATTGCGGACAGTATGCGCTATATCTGTGATAAATATGGTTTTCAGCTGGATCCGGACAAAAAAGTATATGATATGAGCGTCTCGGAAAAACAGACCCTGGAGATCATCAAAGTGCTGTATCGCGGGGCATCGATCCTGATCCTGGATGAGCCCACGGCTGTGCTGACACCGCAGGAAACGGAAAAGCTGTTTTCTGTCATCCGCAATATGAAGGAAGACGGAAAAACGGTGATCATCATCACGCACAAACTGCACGAGGTGTTATCCATCTCGGATAAAGTGGCAATCCTGCGCAAAGGAAAATATATCGGAACCGTAGCGACAAAGGATGCGAATGAATCTCTGCTGACCGAGATGATGGTCGGCGAAAAAGTGGAGCTGAATATTGACCGGCCGGATGTGGCGGACAAGAAAAAGCGTCTTGTGGTCAGTCATCTAAGCTGTGATAACGCGGACGGTGTACGGGTACTGGATGATGTCAGCTTTGAGGCATACAGCGGCGAGATCCTTGGGATCGCCGGTGTATCCGGTAACGGGCAGAAAGAACTGCTGGAGGCCATCGCCGGACTGCAGGCAACGCGTGAGGGTTCTGTGGTCGAATATTTTGACGAAAAAACACAGGAAAAGACGGATCTTCTCGGTAAAACACCAAGACAGATCCGAGATCTTGGAGTTCATATGTCTTTTGTGCCGGAGGATCGTCTGGGGATGGGGCTTGTCGGTACCATGGGCATGACAGAAAATATGATGTTGAAAGACTACCGTTCCGGTCATTCCATCTTTGTCGGCAAAAAGCAGCCCAAAGAACTGGCGGAAAAGATCAAAGAGGAACTTGGGGTTGTTACTCCGGGGATCACAACACCGGTACGACGCTTATCCGGCGGAAATGTACAGAAAGTGCTGGTCGGTCGTGAGATCGCTGAAAATCCGACGGTCCTGATGACGGCTTATGCTGTAAGGGGCCTGGATATCAACACTTCCTATACGATCTATCATCTGCTGAATGAACAAAAGCAGAAAGGAGTCGCTGTCATCTATGTCGGGGAGGATTTGGACGTGCTGCTGGCGCTGTGTGACCGGATCATGGTGCTTTGCGGCGGAAAAGTAAACGGTATCCTGGACGGACGGACAGCCAAAAAAGAAGAAGTCGGTTTGCTTATGACAAAACTTCAGCAGGATAAAACGAAAAAGAACTCGCAGAAAACAAAGAAAGAGGCTAAGTCATGAAACAGATACAAACGGAACCTCTGGTACGTATCGTCAAAAAAGAAGATATGCCGGCGTGGCAAAAGATCGCGGTTCGTCTGAGCAGTATTTTGCTGGCGTTGATCGTAAGTGCTGTCGTGATCTATGCGATCACCAAATACAATCCGATCATGGTATATCAGACCATGATCTCAGGTGCTTTCGGAACGAAAACCCGTATCTGGTCAACCATCAAGGAAATGCTGATGTTGA
Organism: Lachnospiraceae bacterium; assembly: GCA_017526985.1. Taxonomy (GTDB): domain Bacteria; phylum Bacillota; class Clostridia; order Lachnospirales; family Lachnospiraceae; genus NK4A136. The sequence continues at coordinate 7,769 of JAFXQR010000148.1, read as the reverse complement.
GCTGCATCGCCATCGGCCTGGCACCGGCCTTCCGGATGCGTTTCTGGAATATCGGAGCCGAGGGGCAGGTACTGGTAGGTGGTATAGTCACAGCCGGGTGTATGATCTATTTAAAAGATCTGCCGGCGCCGATATTGTTTGTGATCATGTTTGCTGCAAGTATGCTGGCCGGTGCGCTGTGGGCCTTTCTGCCGGCATTGTTCAAAGCAAAATGGAATACCAATGAAACACTCTTTACCCTGATGATGAACTATGTTGCGATCCAGCTGACCTCCTTTGCGGTGGCCAAATGGGAAAATCCCTATGGCTCCAATACGGTTGGTGTTATCAATCAGAATACCCGTGCCGGATGGTTTCCGACGATCTTGGGGACACAGTATTTCATGAATGTGTTTCTGGTATTGCTGTTGACAGTTCTAATGTTTGTATACCTTAAGTATACCAAGCATGGCTATGAGATCGCAGTGGTAGGAGAATCCCAGAATACTGCACGGTATGCCGGGATCAATGTTTCGACGGTCATCATCCGTACATTACTGTTGTCGGGGGCGGTATGCGGTCTGGCCGGATTTATCGCGGTCAGCGGAGCATCCCATACGATCTCAACATCCACAGCCGGCGGACGCGGATTTACGGCGATCATTGTTGCCTGGTTATCCAAGTTTAATACCTTTACCATGCTGCTGATCTCACTGTTACTGGCATTTCTGGACAGCGGTGCCGGAGAGATCGCGTCCAAATGCAAGCTGAATGATTACGCTTCACAGATGATCATCGGTATCATCCTGTTCTTCATCCTGGGGAGCGAATTCTTTATCAATTATCGTTTGATCTTTCGTACAAAAACAAAGGAGGTGGCATAATGCAGGGATTTATCACGCTGATCCAGGCGGCAGTCTTCTTTGGCACGGTGATCATGTTTGGCTGTGTCGGTGAGATCATCACGGAAAAGGCAGGAAATCTGAATCTGGGAGTCCCGGGTATTATGTATCTGGGCGGTATCGCGTCGTTGGCCGGAGTATTTATTTATGAGGGCAGTACGGAACATCCGAACGCAGCTATTTGTGTGATCATTGCACTGGTCTGCGCGTTCGTGGCATCTGCGCTTGGCGGGCTGGTCTATGCTTTTTTGACGATCACGCTGCGTGCGAACCAGAATGTGACAGGACTGACACTGACCATATTCGGTTCCGGAGTGGCCAATTTCTTTGGTGGATCCCTTAATACGTTAGCGGGGCGTTTTGAACAGATCGTTGTTCCGGTGACGTCTTCAGCATTTCGTGCCACGTTTGCGCCGCTTGCAGGACTGGGAGTGATCGGTAAACTGTTCTTTTCCTATGGCTTTATGGTATATCTTGCGATACTGCTGGCGGTGCTGGCACATCGTTTCCTGATGCATACCAGGAAGGGCTTAAATCTGCGGACTGTCGGAGAGAATCCACAGGCTGCCGATGCCGCCGGCATCAATGTGACAAAGAATAAATATCTGGCGATCTGTATCGGTGCCGGGATCAGCGGTTTTGGCGGTGTCTATTATGTTATGGATTACATCAAAGGCACCTGGGCTAATGACGGCAGCATCGAAAAACTCGGATGGCTTGCTGTAGCGCTTGTTATCTTTGCCACATGGAAATCACTTAATGCGATCTGGGGTGCGTACCTGTTTGGTGTATTGTATTGGATGTATATGTATATCCCGGGGCTTACCAGATCCTCACAGGTGATCTTTAAAATGCTGCCTTATGTTGTGACGATCATTGTGCTGGTAGTGACCAGTTTGAAGAATAGCCGGGATAAACAGCCGCCTGCAGCACTGGGATTGGCGTATTTCAGAGAAGAGAGATAAACGGAGGAAGTGCCATGAAATTATTGGAAGAGAGGATCCGCAAGGATGGACTGGTTAAGGAAGGAAATGTATTAAAAGTAGACAGTTTCCTGAATCATCAGATGGATATCAGTCTTTTTCAGGAAATGGGAAAAGAATGGAAGCGTCTGTTTGCGGATGCGCCCATCAATAAGATCCTGACCATTGAGGCCTCCGGTATCGGGATTGCGGCTGTAGCGGCACAGTATTTTGATGTGCCGGTGGTGTTTGCGAAAAAATCACAATCCATCAATCTGGATGGCAGTGTATATTCTACGAAGATCCAATCTTTTACCCATGGACGGGAATATGATGTGATCGTTTCCAAAAAATATCTGGGACCGGAAGATAAGGTTCTGATCATCGATGATTTTTTGGCAAACGGTTGCGCGATCAACGGGCTGTCCGAACTGATCCGCGAAGCCGGCGCTACACTGTGCGGTGTCGGCATTGCTGTGGAAAAAGGCTTTCAGGATGGCGGCCGGAAACTTCGCGATCAAGGCATCCGTGTGGAATCCCTGGCGATCATTGAGAGTATGGATGCAGCAAGCGGCGAGATCGTATTTCGGGCATAATATTTTCGGTTGACATAATATTATTATCTGCTATACTATATCTTGTGGTTGGGGTTGCAAGGAATACCCCTTATGCCGTATAGGAGGATAAATCATTATGAAATGCCCATTTTGCGGACACGAAAATACCCGGGTGGTAGATTCCAGACCGGCGGAAGACAATGCTTCGATCCGTCGCAGACGTGTATGCGATGAATGTGACAAGCGTTTTACCACTTATGAAAAAGTGGAGACTATTCCTTTGATCGTTATCAAAAAAGATAACAATCGTGAACCTTATGACCGTAAAAAGATCGAAGACGGTATTTTGCTGGCAACACATAAACGTCCGATCAGCGCAGATGAGATCCGTACTCTTGTGAATGATGTAGAGAACGAGATCTTTAAGCGTGAAGAAAAAGAAGTTCCCAGCGCGATGATAGGCGAGATCGTTATGGAACGCCTGGAAAAGCTGGATACGGTTGCTTATGTGCGTTTCGCTTCCGTGTATCGTGAGTTTAAAGATATCAACACCTTTATGGATGAACTGAAGAAAGTTTTGGATAAAGACTGAGCGGTTTGAGTGTGTAAAATCCCCTTGGAGCATATCCCGGGGGATTTTTTGTTGCAGCTTTTGTTTATCTGGGGTAGGATATAGATATAGGATTGTTTGATCACAGGAGTAGCGATGGATTCCAAAGAGAGGACTAAACCGCAAGAGAATAGCAAAGCCGTAACGCCGGATCCGGAAGCACAGAAACCTTCCGGCCGGATTGAGCAGGGCTATTTTTCCTATCCGGATGTGGTTTCCGCGGAAGCAGCCCTTACAGAACGTGATAAGATCCGCCGTTTGGAAAAGCAGCTGGATTATCGTCGCCCACAGTTGGTCTATACCCTGTACGTAAAGGCGCTGGAGGGAAATGTTTTTCATACCGCGGAAGGCTATGCCTATCTTTTACGTATCCGGGAATACCTGGAACAGAATCGCGCAAATCTGACAGGAGAGATCCCCGGACTGCCTTCAGATCTGCTGCAGGATGACAGTGAGTTGAAGGATACAAGAACCCGTCTGGCGGAACTGAAAGATGTGATGAAGCGTATGCGTACGGATCTGAAACGTACCCGAATGGGAAGAACGATATCGCATGTGGTGATCGTCTTTTTGCTGATCGCCGTGATCGCCATGATGGTCATTGCCGGGGTCAGTGACAATCCGAATATCTTAAACTATGAACGCGTTCTGCAGGACCGCTATGCTGAGTGGGAGATGGAACTGAAGGAACGGGAACAGGCTGTACGTGAAAAGGAACGTGCTCTCAATATGGAGAGTGCCGCTTCGGATGCGGATACCGAAAATCCATAAATTTATTATTTTTTCTGTTTTCACATTTTACACATATTTCTGTAGTACATTCTTTATCAAGGTGTTATTTCAGCACGTATGATCAATAATTTTCGGAGGACTCCTTGCTATGGAAAAAAATAAGATCCTTGTCGTTGATGATGAAGCACGTATGCGTAAGCTGGTTAAGGACTTTCTGGTCAAAAATGACTATGAAGTGATCGAAGCGGAAGACGGAAGTGCGGCGCTGGATCTGTTTTATGAGGATAAGAGCATCTCGCTGATCATTTTGGATGTCATGATGCCCAAAATGGATGGCTGGGAAGTGTGCAAGGAAATCCGCAAGACTTCGCAGATCCCCATCATCATGCTGACCGCCAGAAGCGAAGAACGTGACGAACTGCTGGGCTTTCAGCTGGGGGTGGATGAATATATCTCAAAACCCTTCAGTCCGAAGATTTTAGTAGCACGTGTAGAAGCAATCCTCCGTCGTACCAGTGGCGCGTCGCAGGGCGGCCGCATGGAAGCCGGTGGTGTAGTGATCGATAAGACAGCGCATTCCGCGGAAGTGGACGGGGAAGCCATCGATCTTTCTTATAAAGAATTTGAACTTCTGACTTACTTTATGGAAAATCAGGGGATCGCACTGTCCCGTGAAAAAATCTTAAACAGTGTATGGAATTATGATTATTTCGGCGATGCTCGTACCATCGATACCCATGTTAAAAAACTGCGCAGCAAACTGGGAAAAAAGGGGGATCTGATCCAGACAATCTGGGGATTGGGGTATAAGTTCGAGGTGAAAGACAAAGAATGAAAGACCGTCGTATAAAATACTCGTTGAAACATCAGCTTGCGAAGGTCTTTATTCTACTTGTCAGCGGGACGATCTTTATCTGCTGGTTTGTGAATGTATTCTTTCTTGAGAAGTATTATGTAGAATACAAAAAAGATAATCTGTTAGAAGTCTATCATCTGTTGCAGCAGTCGATGCGGGAAAGAACGGGCTCTAATGAAACGGAATCGCAGATCTATCAACTCTGCTCCGTTTATAATATTAATTGTATCATTACCGATTCCAGCGCTAATGTAAAGTTTACAACAGCCAAAAATCCCGAGCAGCTGAATATACAGCTTCGTGATATCATTTTTGGCCGTGACAGTATGGCGCAGAAAGTCATTTTGTCCACTTCGGAATATACACTGAGCAATATAAAAGATCCGATTACGGAATCGGAATATTTAGTGATGTGGGGGATCATTGATACCGACAGCTTTTTTATGATGCGTACGGCAAAGCAGAGTATTCGCGACAGTGTTCATATGTCCAATGTTTTCTTACTCTACGTGGGACTGGTCGCTTTGGCTTTGGCCGCGATCGTCATCTGGCTGGTCAGCAGTCGTATCACCAAGCCAATTTTGAAACTGGCAGATATCTCCAGACAGATGGCCAACCTGAATTTTGAAAACAAATACGAAGGTGACAGTCATAGCGAGATCGCTGTTTTGGGTGAGAGCATCAACCAGATGTCGGACCGCCTGGAAGAGACCATCAGCCATTTAAAGACGGCCAATCTGGAATTGCAGAAGGATGTAGAGGCCAGAAAAAACGAGGACGAACGTCGTCGTGAATTCATTGCAAATGTCTCTCATGAACTGAAAACTCCCATCGCCCTGATCCAGGGATATGCGGAAGGTTTGAAAGAAGGCGTGATCGATGACCGGGAAAGTCTGGATTATTACTGTGATGTCATTATGGATGAGACGCACAAGATGAATCATCTGGTAAAACGTCTGATCTCTTTGAGCCAGGTGGAATCCGGCGCGGATGCGATGCAGATGGAACGTTTTGACCTGAATGATCTGATCGTTCATTGCATACAGTCGTTTACGCCGTTGATCGAACAGCAGGATATTTCCATATCGTACGAAGAAAACTGCGGCAAATATGTCTGGGCAGACGAATACCAGACCGAAGAAGTATTACGTAACTATATCTCCAATGCCATACATCATTGTGGCGGAGAAAAAAAGATCCGGGTGAGCACGGAATGCAGTGAGGACGGAAAACATATCCGCATCCGTGTATTTAACACCGGAGAACAGATCCCGCAGGAAAGCCTTGCCCGTGTCTGGGAAAAGTTTTACAAAGTAGATAAGGCGCGTACCCGGGAATATGGCGGCAGTGGTCTCGGACTGTCGATCGTAAAAGCGATCATGGAATCTCTGAAACAGCAATACGGTGTGGAAAACCACGAAGATGGAGTGGAATTCTGGTTCGAACTGGAAAACGGCATCGGAGCAGAAGAAACATGATCAAAAGAATTGCTGATTGTGTAAAATATACATATTTTTGACCGAATTAAAAACGTTGTATAGACATATTGTGCAAATTGTGGTAACATAATATCATTATGAAAAAGTATAAATATGCGTTTTTGGGTGGTGCGATCGCTGTCATGTTTAGTCTGGGAGCCTGCACAACCAACGCGATTCCGGAATTGAGTGACGAAGAAATGCATCAGGTGGAGGAGTATGCGGCGCAACTCCTTCTCAAATATGATGCAAATTATGAAGGTACCACCGTCACCATGGAAGAAATGGAAGCGCAGCGTGCCGAACTGGAGCGCAGGGCACGCGTGCAGGCGGAGATTGCCAGGCAGCAAGCCATGGCCGTTCCGGAAGTGCCCGATACACCGGAGGAATCCGGCAATGTCGGCGGTGGAGGTTCCTCCTCCGGAGGCGTTGCAGTTTATACGGATATTGATGATTTTCTGCAGGAACCCTCTTTAGAGATCAATTATACCGGATATGATGTGTGTGCGTCTTATCCGTCAAATGCGGAAAGCAACGATTGGCAGGGAGTGGTGAGGGCAACGACCGGAAATCAGCTTATCGTATTTCACTACACTGTTCAAAACACCGGCAGTGAGGATACTGTGCTGGATATGCCTTCTAAAGGCGCCAAGTTCAATTTCCGCATCAATGGAAGTGTATCCAAGCCGGCATTACGCACATTGCGACTGGACGAATTTTCTATGTTTATGGAGACCATTCCGGCCGGCGGCAGCAAAGATGCTGTCCTGATCGTGGAAGTGGATAGTGCTACGGCAAGCGCGATCACAGGACTGAAAATGACCTTGCGTTATGGGGATAAGCGTTCGGAACTGACATTGTTGTGATTCAATGATCCTATCTATGTCAGCGGCTGCTTTTCCTGATAATAAATATTAAGAAAACGAGGTGTGGGGTTATGGAATCAAAGATTTTGATGGAAAGCGGTACCAATGAACTTGAAGTGCTTGAATTTACACTCGCCGGAAATTCTTACGGTATCAATGTGGCCAAGATCCGTGAGATCATTCCTTACCAGGCCGTCACGCCGGTACCGAATGCGCATCCCAGTGTAGAAGGCATATTTATGCCCCGTGAAGTGATGATCACGGCAATCGATTTAAAGAACTGCCTGCAGCGGGGGGAATCTGAACCGAAAGGTTTATTCATTGTCACCAACTTTAACGGACTGGACATTGCTTTTCATGTAGATGCCGTTGTGGGCATTCATCGTGTGTCATGGACCGAGATCATCAAGCCGGATTCTACGGTATCCAATTCCGAAGACGGCGTATCTACCGGTATCATCAAGAAAAACAACAAGCTGATCATTATTCTGGATTTTGAAAAGATCGTAACGGATATCAATCCGGAAACCGGCCTGAAGATACAGGAGATCGACGAAATGGGCGCTCGTTCACGCAATGATACGCCGATCCTGATCGCGGAAGACTCTGCGTTGTTAAACAAGCTGATCGTGGAATCTCTGCACAAAGCCGGCTACGTCAATCTGGAACACACCGAAAACGGACAGCAGGCCTGGGATATGATCTGCGGCTGGAAGGATGAGGGCACCTTGGATGATCATGTACAATGTATCATCACGGATATCAAGATGCCTCTGATGGATGGCCATCGTCTTACCAAACTGGTCAAGAGTGATGACTATCTGAAG
>JAFXQR010000147.1 GCA_017526985.1 Lachnospiraceae bacterium | reverse complement strand
GCAAAAGAAGATGCGGATATTTGTGTGGAGCCGATCGAAGGGCTTTCGGAAGAGTTTATCCGCGGAATGGATATCTCATCGGTGATCGCGGAAGAAGAAAGCGGTGTCGTGTATTATGATGCCGATGGAAATCAAAGAGATCTGTTTGAACTTTTGGCGGATGCCGGTGTGAATTATGCCCGTGTTCGTGTCTGGAATCATCCTTATGACGCAGATGGGAATGGTTATGGCGGCGGTAACTGTGATGTGGAAAAAGCGGCGCAGATCGGAAGACGCGCGGCGGAGCACAGTATGCGCCTGCTGGTGGACTTCCATTACAGTGATTTCTGGGCGGATCCGAACAAGCAGTACGCGCCGACGGAATGGGCCAGAAAAGATGTGAGTGAAAAAGCTGCGCTGATCGAGAGCTATACTTATGAGAGTCTGCAGACGATCTATGACGCGGGCGCGGATATCGGTATGGTGCAGATCGGTAACGAGATCAATAAAGGTATGTGCGGTGTCTACGACGATGAAGATAAGATGACATTGCTGGCGTCGGCATCCAAAGCGGTACGGCAGTTTGCTGCAGATCACGGATTAGATATTAAGATCGCTATTCATTACACGCAGGTGGACGATGCGGCCGGTACGCTGAAAAAGGCAGCAGATCTGAATTCGCACAGTGTGGATTATGATGTATTCGGTATCTCCTATTATCCTTATTGGCATGGAACGATGGAAAACATGCGGGATGTGCTCAAGGACATTCACGCGAAGTACGGTGTGGAGACCTGTGTGCTGGAAACGGCATATCTTTCCGCACAGGATGACGGAGACTGTTTTGCAAACAGTGTATCTGCAGAAGAAGCATTGGTGGGCTATCCGGCCAATCCGCAGGGACAGGCAAAATGTATTCGTGATGTGATGGCATATGCAAACGAAGCGGGTGCGCTTGGTGTGTTTTACTGGGAAGGTGCCTGGGTACCGGTAGGCAGCGATTATGACAGCAACAAAGCCATCTGGGAGGAACATGGATCCGGCTGGGCCAGCTCGTATGCCTCCAAGTACGATCCGCAGGATGCCGGCAAATACTTTGGCGGATCTTCCTGGGACAATCAGGCGATGTTTGATTTTTCCGGACATGTACTGCCGTCGCTGAATGTATTTAAGTGGGTATATCACGGAACCGAAGCACCGCTGCAGGCTATGGCGTATGAGGAAGTCTATCTGGAAAGCGGTATCGGGGAAGAGATCGAGATGCCGGAAGAAGTGGATGTGTATTATAACGATCCTTCCGTGGTCGGAACCATGCAGGTGGATTGGAATGCGGAAGATGTGGCTGCCATCGATATCAATGTCGGGGATTTGTATGAAGTGAACGGTACGCTGGAAGACGGCGCAGAGATCACGGCAACGGTGAAAGTAATGAATGTCAATTATCTGACGGATCCCGGTTTTGACGACGCGGATCACGAAGTATGGCAGGTAGAGAACCGCGGTGCCGGTAATACAACGGATATCCAGAAAAAAGCGGCCGATGCCATCTCCGGAGAAAATGCATTCCATTTCTATTCTACAGAGCCGATCGATTTTGATGTGTATCAGACGGTGACGATCACAACGGACGGCACCTATTCCGCAGCGGCCAACATTCAGGGTGGTGATATGGGCAGTGATCAGAAAGTAGTGCTCTATGTACAGGTCGGAGATCAGAGTTATGTGTCGGATCCGGTGGCACTGGATGGCTGGCGAAGCTGGAAAAAAATGACTGTAGGCGGTATAATAGTAAAAGCCGGAGATGAGGTTACGGTAGGCGTCTCGGTGCAGGGTGCTGCAAAAGGTTGGGGCACCATCGATGATGTGGAATTGTTTAAATGATCGGAGGGAAAAATGTTAATTACAGAATTGCGCGACTACATTGAAAAAGGCGGACTGGACGGAGTCTATAAAGAATACTATTTTGGGGAAGCGGATAAGCAGAAAGCCAGATATCTGAAAGCAATCGATCATTTTGAAAAACAGTTTGGTGCGCAGGATGTTGAGATCTATTCGGCACCGGGGCGTACGGAGATCGGCGGTAATCATACCGATCACCAGCATGGAGAGGTACTGGCAGCATCCATCAACAAAGATGCCATTGCGGTAGTGACCAAAACAGACGATGGCAAGGTCTCCCTTCGTTCGGATGATTACCCACTGGTAACGATCGATTGCAATGATGTAACAGTTCACGAAGAGGAAAAAAACACAACGGCCTCATTGATCCGCGGTGTGCTGGCGGGGCTGTGGAAACGCGGATATCAGATTGGTGGTTTTTCAGCGTATGTGACCAGTGATGTACTTATTGGTGCAGGTTTGTCTTCTTCTGCGGCATTTGAAACCCTGATCGGAACCATCCAGTCCGGTCTGTACAATGATGCGGCAGTATCGGCGATCGAGATCGCACAGATCGGACAGTTTGCGGAGAATGTATATTTCGGAAAGCCCTGCGGACTGATGGATCAGATGGCTTGTTCCGTAGGCAGTCTGGTACATATCGATTTTGCTGATCCGGAAAATCCGGTGGTGGAAAAAGTGGATTATGATTTTGCGACAAAGGGTTATCATCTGTGCATCACAGATACCAAAGGATCCCATGCAGATCTGACACCGGATTATGCGGCAGTGCCTGCAGAGATGAAGTCTGTGGCTGCATATTTTGGTAAGGCAGTTTTACACGAGATCACGGAAGAGGATGTATTGAAGAATATCAATGCATTACGCGAACAGTGCGGTGATCGTGCGGTGCTGCGTGCGTTGCATTTCTTTGAAGAGAATAAGCGGGTGCAGAAAGAAACGGAAGCATTAAAGACGGATGACTTTTCAGCATTTTTGGATGCGGTAGCGGCGTCCGGGGCATCCTCTTTTCAGTATCTGCAGAATGTCTATACCAATCATGACATCACGCACCAGAATGTATCGATCTCACTGCAGCTGGCCGGGATGGTGTTAAAGGGACGCGGTGCAGCCAGAGTACATGGCGGCGGTTTTGCCGGAACCATGCAGGCGTGGGTACCGGAGGATCTGGTGAGTGCGTATGTAGCGCAGATGGATGCGGTGTTTGGTGAAGGTGCCTGCAGTGTGCTGGGCATTCGCAGTTGTGGCGGAATGAAAGTAATCTGAAAATACAAGGAAAACGGTTGAGGACTATAGAATTTCAAGACTTCAGGAAAGGGAAATATAATGCAGAAGAAGATCTGGCTGAATAATGACTGGCAGTTTACGGAGTGCTTTGCGGAAGCACTGTTACAAAAAGATTATCAGGGTGAAAGTGTTGCGGTGCGTATTCCGCATACCGTAAAAGAAACCCCGTTCCATTATTTTGATGATGCGATCTATCAGATGGTCAGCGGTTATCGCCGTATTCTCAAAGCGGAAAAAGAATGGGAAGGAAAGCGTGTGCTTCTGACTTTTATGGGTGTGGCACATGGTGCGTATGTATATCTGAATGGCGAACAAGTGGCAGAGCATCACTCGGGATATACGGCATTTACCGTGGAACTGACCAAAGAATTACGATATGGGGAAGATAATATCCTGGTGGTAAAGGTGGACAGCAGAGAATCCCAGAACATTCCGCCCTTTGGTAATGTGATCGATTATATGACCTATGGCGGTATTTATCGTGAGGTTTATCTGGAAGTGAAGGAGCCGACCTATATCAAGGATCTGCATTTGCGTCCGGAAGAACCTCAGGGGGTGATCCTGCCGCAGGAGATCCGGTCCTATCACTTTGCAGGAAAGATCCGGATCGAGAGCTGTCTGGATGCGGGAGAGAACAAGGCAATCACTGGGGACTATTCTGCCAAAGTGGTGATCAAAGAGCATCAGAGCGGAGAAACGGTATTTGAGAAAACCATGCCGTATGCCGATGTGCTGGTGGCAGATGTGCCGAAGGCCCGTCTTTGGGATGTGACGGCACCGTATTTCTATGATGTGACCGTTACGCTTCTGAAGGATGATGAAGAAGTGGATGTTGCGGAGGACAGTTGCGGTTTCCGTCGCTCGGAATTCCGCGAGGACGGCTATCATCTGAACGGCCGGAAATTAAAGATCCGCGGTCTGAACCGCCACCAGAGCTATCCGTATGTTGGATATGCTATGCCGGCTTCGCAGCAGACGCTGGATGCGGAGATCCTGCGTTTTGATCTGGGAGTGAATGCGGTACGTACATCGCATTATCCGCAGTCACAGCATTTTATCCGCCGCTGTGACGAGCTGGGCCTGTTGGTGTTTACCGAGATCCCGGGCTGGCAGTATATCGGGGATGCGGAATGGAAAGAACAGGTGATCAAAAATGTGGAAGAGATGATCCTGCAGTATCGCAATCATCCCTCCATTATCCTTTGGGGTGTGCGCATCAATGAATCCGGTGATGACGATGCTCTGTATGAGCGCACCAATGCGCTGGCGCATGAACTGGATAAGGACCGTCCGACCGGAGGTGTGCGTTATCTGAAAAAGAGCCATCTGCTGGAGGATGTGTATACCTATAATGATTTTGTACATGACGGCAGTAATCAGGGATGCGACAAGAAGTCGATCGTTACTTCGGATATGTCCAAACCCTATCTGGTGACGGAATATGCGGGGCATATGTTCCCGACCAAGAGTTTTGACTGCGAGGAACACCGCTTAGAGCATGCGCTGCGTCATGCGACGGTTGTAAATGCAGTACGCAAGGAAAAAGATATTGCAGGCTGCTTTGGATGGTGTATGTTTGATTACAATACACACAAAGATTTCGGCAGCGGTGACCGGATCTGCTATCACGGTGTGATGGATATGTTCCGCAATCCCAAGCTGGCGGCATATCTATATGCATCACAGCAAAACAGCAGGCCGGTATTGGAGATCTCCTCCACCATGGACATAGGGGAGCATCCGGCAGGCAACCGCGGCAGCGTATACATCTTTACCAATGCAGACAGTGTGCGGATGTACTGCAACGATGAGCTGATCAAGGAGTATGTCTCTAAGAATCCGAAATACAGTGCCCTGCGTCATCCGCCCATCCTGATCGATGATTATGTGGGTGACCGCTTAAAGACACAGGAAGGCTTCGGCGAACACCAGAGCATGATCGTAAAAGCGGCGATCAACTATATTGCGCAGTATGGCATGAACAATATTCCGCTGGACATCAAGATGAAGCTGGTGCAGGCGATGACGATCTACAAGATGAACTTTGACGAGGCATACCAGCTGTATGGCAAGTATGTGGGAAACTGGGGCGGCCAGGCAACCACCTATCGTTTCGAAGCGATCAAAGACGGTAAAGTAGTGCGTACCAAGGTGCGTTCGACACTCAAGCGTCTGGTACTGGATGTGCGTGTGGACAATACCGAACTGAAGGATGCAGAGACCTATGATGTGGCCTGCGTGCGTATCCGTATCTGCGATGAAAACGGCAACGTGGCACCGTTCTTTTCAACACCGCTGCCGCTTACGGTGGAAGGTCCTCTGGAGATCATTGGGCCGAAATCTGCTCAGATCTTCGGAGGTATGGGCGGCACCTATGTAAAAACCACCGGAAAGGCCGGAAAGGCAGCGCTGACGATCTCACTTCCGGAAGGCTGGGAACACCTGGGAAATGTACAGGAGAAGGTAGAGTTTACGATCAAAGCATAGGAACCAAAAAGCTCCGTAAAACGCGATTTCCGACTGCGGGATTCGCCTGATAGTTTAATTGACAGAGACTACAGAATTCATTAAAATATGACTGTAGTCTCTTATTATATTAGGAAAAGTTATGTATTTGGAAAATTCTGTATTCAGGTAAAGATTATAGTAAGGATAAGAAGATGAGCGGACCAAAAGTAGATGTAGCCAGTATACGGGAGCAGGAAAGAAGACAGTTGGAGGCAGCAAGGCAGGGACGAAAGAATCTGGCGGATAAGATCAAAAAGCAGATCGCACAGATCAAAGACTCTCTGGGTGGAGACGGCGATCTGATGATGCAGGACGAATCGCTGCGGCCGAAGTGTGAAACCGTGATCAAAAAGCAGGAAGAGTGCTGCAAGGAACTGGAAAAACTGCTGAAGACAGTGCAGATGGGCAATGAGATGCTGGATGTGGAGGGAATGACCACGAAGCTGCAGCAGATCGTGTCGCAGTATTACAATAATGTAAAAGGGGATCACGAGGTACTGATACAAAGCTCCAAATCCAGTGAGAAGTTTCAGGAACTGGAAAAGAACCGACGGCTGATGGAACAGATGAAGCGGCAAAAGATCGTCCAGCTGATCACGGTAGAAGATATCCCCGGACAGCCGCAGGTGGATGTACAGGGGCTGACGGAAGCCTTCCGCTCGGAGATCGAAAACTTCATGACATCCAAGCTTCTTCTGGGCAGACATAAAAAAGCTGTGCTTATGGTGGATCAGGACCTGCAGGAACTGGTAAAACAGGATCTGCCGCCACAGCGTAAGGAAATGCGCATCAAGCGGATGTTTGCTGATTTTCAGAATATGACGGATCATATCCGGGAAGATATGAAGGAACTGGAAGTCATCTACGAAGAATATGTGCAGGAGTGTTTTGATCTGTCGGTTCAGGTCCGGGAGATGAATGACTTCAACTCCAGGGAGGAGCTGGAACAGACCATCCGGGAGACAAAGGAACTGGCCGGAGCCAATATGTCCAAAGAATACATCCGTCGGCAGATCGATGAAGTGATGGCAAACCACGGATATGATGTGGTGCGTTCGGATCTGCTCTCGGAGACAAATGAGAGCGGACAGATCCTCTACGGTGTGGATCAGGATACCGCGATCGATGTATTTGTATCGGATGAAAACCAGGTGACCATGCGCGTGGTGGGGATCGGTTTTGACAGCAATATCTCCGCGGCGGAAGATGAGAGACTTTTCCAGCAGCAGTGCGCATTCTGTTCCCTGCATCCGCAGATCACGAAGGAACTGGAAATGCGTGGTGTCGTGCTGCATACAAAGAAGCATATGGCACCGGATAAGAAGTTTAATAAGAAACTGCAGACCCGGTCCAAGACGGATCAGCAGACCACAAGCAGAGCGAAGAAGAATCTGAAACAGACGGAACTGAAAACACTTCATAAGGAGTCTTAAAAATGTCAATCGTATGTAAACAGTGTGGATATGAAAATCCGGATGGGGCAGTGATCTGTGATGTGTGCGCGGAGGAACTCGATACCGCATCCGTACCCCAGATGGTTTATACACCGCAGCCGCAGGCGGCACCCGTACAGGAAGTACCGGTACAGACAGCTCCGGTACAGAGCGCACCCGTGCAGGCAAGCCCGGCAGCGACCGGTGGTGATGATGGCAGGGAGTATTTTGTCTTCTGTGATGAATCCAAGACGAAGACCGTGATCGCGGATAAAAATGCGACCTCCTTTTTCTGCGAAGGGTGTAAGAAGCAGCATGAGATTGACGGCATCCTTTGGATGATCGAGGAAAGCGTAAAAGAACCGGCAAACGCAGCGGCTTCCACGGTAACCCAGGCGCAGGCGGCTCCGAAAGGAGATAACCTGTGGCTGGAAGAGATCAATTCTCATGTACGGATCGATATCGATAAGACCGGCGGAACTCTGGGGCGCTACGGTACCTTTGGAAGCGAGTTTTTCCAGAGCCGCAATCTGTTGAAAGTATCCGGCGAGCATTGCCTCTTTACCTACCAGTACGGAACCTGGGTTATCCGTCATGTCAGCAGGACCAACCAGACCATGTACAACAATATGATACTGGCTGCCAATGAGCCGACGGTACTGGAAGACGGAAAGATCCTGAACCTGGCTAATGCAGTGACCTTTATCGTAAGGATCGGCTGATGTATATCGACAGGATCCTGGCACCGATCGAAACACTCGGCCCCGGAAGACGGCTGGTGATCTGGACAAAGGGCTGCACGAAGCACTGTCCGCACTGTGCCAATCCGGAATTGTGGGATACGGCTGCAGCAAAAGAATATTCCGTTTCGGATATCGTAACGATTATCCGTAATGTATACCGGGAAACAAAGTTTGATGGCATCACCATCAGCGGGGGCGATCCGTTGGAACAAAAAGAGGATATACTGACGCTGTTGGAGCGGGTGCAGGATCTGACGGAAGATATTCTGGTCTACACCGGTTATACGCTGGAAGAGCTGGAGCGCCTTTGGACAGAAGATGAGATCCGCAGACTGAAACAGTATATTTCGGTATTGATCGACGGGCCGTATATCGATACGCAGAATGAAACAGATGTAGTGCTGCGCGGCTCGGCCAATCAGCGGATCCTGTATTTTAAAGAAAAACAAAAGGATGCATACGAGGTCTATCTTTCGGAAGGCAGAAAGATACAGAATGTTATGATGGGAGACAAACTGATCTCTGTGGGAATTCATAACCGGAAAGGAGAATGCTCTTGAGAAAAAATATGGTGCCCAAATGGCAGCAGGAGATATCCAGTTTTAAGGGGATCAAAAGTACCTTCATCATCGAGGGAAACATCAATGATTTCTACCCGATGTATGATATGGGAAATACAGACGGTGCGGAGGAAACACCAAAAGCCTTTGTGGATCTGAATATGATCCTGTTTAAACTCTTTAATGAGAGTGTGGAAAACAGCACCTATGATTTTATGTTCTGCGATCCAGCAACCGGGATCTATAATAAATTCGGTGACCGCTTCGGAAACATCGAAGATATGATGCAGCGCTATGCAGGCGCGGCAGAGGGTGAGAATCCGTTCGCCTTTGGTATGGACCGGATCTTCAAGAAAGCATGTAAATTGGATGATATCGAAAAACTTTCTTCCACGATCCGAAATGCCATCGTGGATACCGAGCGTGAAAAACCGGTGTGCGTGGTGATGAGTTTTGCGTCCCGCTATATTTCTTCGCCGACCACACTGGAACCGTCGGAAAATAAGATGTTCTTAAATCTGTTGTTCGCATCTCTCAATGCGGTAAAGATCCGGGATCAGTTTAATACATTGATCATGGTCGTGGAGAAATTCAACGATCTTCCGGCCTGGTTTTTCTATAATAATCCGAATGTTCGCACCATCTCCATTCCCAATCCGGACAAAGACATCCGTACGATCTTTGTGAATAAAGAATACACGGAATTTGAATCCAATCCGGAATTGCAGAAGGATAAGTTTATCGATGTGACGGACGGATTGAAACACCGTGAATTAAAGGAATTGCGCAGCCTGTATCAGAGACTGCTGGCGCGCAAACCGGATACGGAACTGCTGGATGCCGTGTCGATCTACAAGTACGGTATCATCGAAAATATGTGGCATTCCATTGATAAAGAAAAGATCGCCAATCTGGAAGAACTGCTGAAGAAGCGTGTCATGGGGCAGGACCAGGCGATCAGCAAAACCGTCAATATCGTGAAACGAGCGGTATCCGGTCTTTCCGGACTGCAGCATTCTTCCGGACAGAACAAGCCGCGCGGTGTGCTTTTCTTTGCGGGGCCTACCGGTACCGGTAAAACGGAGCTGACCAAGGCATTGGCGGAACAGCTCTTTGGTGATGAAAACAATTGTATCCGTTTTGATATGAGTGAGTTTGCGGAGTCGCATGCGGACCAGAAACTTTTCGGTGCACCTCCGGGATATGTGGGCTATGAAGCCGGCGGTCAGCTGACCAATGCGATCAAGGAGCGACCGTTCTCCATTCTGCTGTTTGATGAGATCGAAAAAGCGCATCCGTCCATTATGGATAAGTTTTTGCAGATCCTGGAAGACGGGCGCATGACGGATGGTCAGGGCAATACCGTGTATTTCTCGGAGACGCTGATCATCTTTACCAGCAACCTGGGTATCACAAGACAGTATATCGATGCCAACGGAAGAGAACGCAGAGAACAGCTGGTATTTCCGAGTGAAGATTATGAAGAGATCGTGCCAAAGGTACTGGATGCGATCAAGGATCATTTCAAACCGGAAGTATTAAACCGTATCGGCAACAATATCATCGTGTATGATTTTATCCGTTCCGACGCTTCCCGTCTGATCGTGAAAGGACAAGTAACAAAGATCAACGAGCGGATCGCAAAGCAGAACAAGATCACCGTGCAGGTATCCGATGAAGTGTTGGAGTATTATTACAAACTGGCTAACCGGGATGAAGTGCTGGAGATGGGTGGCCGCGGCATCGGTAACCTGATGGAGGATAAGTACATCAATCCGCTGGCAGAGTACCTGTTTGCTTACGATTGCAAGGAAGGCGATACCGTGACGGTATCGGTAGAAGAAGGCGCGATCCGGTTTCAGAAATCGGAGACAGCGCAGTAAGGGGGATACGATATGTTTTCTTACGCGGCAAAAGTGGATGTCGGTGTATTTGAAGATCACAATGATGACCGGGTGCTGGTGGGATCGCACATCCTGACAAACGGAAGTTTTTCGGAAAAGACGGATCATCCTTATCTTGTAGCGGCAATTTGCGATGGTGTGGGCGGCATGGCGCAGGGAGACCGCGCTGCCATGACCGGACTGGAAGTGATGAGCCATTTGGATAAGCCGGGGGTGACAAAGGAAGAGATCCAGGAAGCCATAGAACTGGCAAACCGGAGAGTGCGCAATCTGCAGAGCTTGGAAAATCTGCAGAACGGATTGCGGACAACGATCGCCGGGATCTATGCGGACAAGGATCGGTTCTATGTATATAATGCCGGAGACAGTCGGGTGTATCGTTTCCGGGGGAGGTTTTTTACCAGACTTTCCAAGGATCATTCGTTGGTGCAGGATCGGATCGATATGGGAATGCTGACACCGGAGGAAGCAAAGGTGCATCCGCAGAAAAACATCATCAATAAATGTATCGGGAATGAAGAAGTTGTGAATCCCAGGATCAAGGATCTGTCGGAGGATTTTTGTTACAAAGATATCCTGATGATCTGCTCCGACGGGATCTCGGATGAAGTGGAAGACGCGGAGTTTCGTGAGATCATCGCTTCTCATGCGGAAGAGGAAGATCTGGCGGGATGCTGCGAGTGCATATATCAAAAGGCTGTCGAGCGGGGCAGCAGGGATAATATGAGTATTATCCTGATCAGGAAGGAGGATAAGGAAAGTGAGCGAGGGGAGAATACCGACAATGCCGCAGACGGATGGCGGCCGGATACCGACGATGCCGCAAACCGATGGGAATCGCATACCAACAATGCCACAGAGTGGGGATGACCGGATACCGACTATGCCGCAGAGCGACAGCGGTTCGGAAAGAATACCGACCATGCCGCAGAACAGCAGCGGTTCCGAAAGAATACCGACCATGCCGCAGAATAGTGGAAGTAACGACGGAAGGATCGCTACTATGCCGCAGTCTGCCACAGAAGGCGCGGGAGTCGGGGGAAGAGTAGCAACACTTCCGCAGGATGGTGCAGCACAAGGCGGAGTTGTGGGCGGACGATTGCTCATCACTTTTGATACGGAGTTTACCGGCAATCATGGGAAGACCTATCAGATCGAAGCGGATCATGTGATCAGTGCAGACAGCGGAGAATCACAGATCTATGCATGTCATCCCAAGGATGCCCCGGATGAGAAGTGTGTTGCCAGAGTGCTGATCTCGGTTACACCGCAGTCGAGTCCGGAACGGCGTCAGACCAGGGATAAGGTGATCGCGTTTCTGGACAAGGTTAGCCTGGATCCGGATTCTCATATTCTGCCGCTTCTTGAACATGGTAGTCTGCTGATCAACGGGCGTGAACATTATGTAGAAATTTATCCGTTCTGCGAAGGCGGTGATCTGGAGCGCAGGAAGGGGCAGATCTCCTATCGGGAGCTGCAGACCAAGATCATTCCTGCGTTGAACGAGGCATTACATGCGTTTCATGAAGCAGGGCTGGTGCACAGAGATGTGAAACCGGACAATCTGTATGTGTATGATGGAAAAGTGGTGATCGGTGATTTCGGCATTACCTGTGATCTGCGCAGAGACGGATTTGCCACAGACCGGGACAAGACCGGTACGCTGGGCTATTACGCACCGGAGCTGATGTCACAGGCCGCACTCAGAGAGTCGGATTACTATTCCTTCGGCCAGACCATTTGGACGCTGTACAGCGGCGAGATGATGTACGGCAATCTGATTCGTATGAATAGGGAATTCGGCGTGGAAGAGCAGCGGAATCAAGTCAATTCAGCGATGCTGCACAATACCTGGTATGGCCTGGAAGAGATCAGCAGTGAAGACCAGTTTCTGGAAGTACTGATCCGCGGATTGTTGCAATATGATCCGTCACACCGTTTCGGATATGAAAAAGTACGGAAATGGCTGAGCGGAGACAAATCCCTTGCACGCGAAGTCAGTGAGGATTCCAATACATTGCAGACCTTTTCCAAACCGCTGAAAATGCAGGGAAAGGTATGCTGGGACGATACGGATGTATGTAATGTTCTGTGCGCAAACTGGGATGCTGCCCTTTATGCGCTCTATGACGGCGTGTTGAAGGATTTTTACGGTTCTCAGGATTTTGATCATGCGAGAATGTTAGACAAGATCATGAAGACCTATGCGAAGGGACAGGATGGAAACCGAAGCGTGTATCTCAATGAGATCGGTCTGACGAGAACGATCATGTATCTGTCCAAAAACAGAGTCTTATGCTGGCGCGGCAGTGTGTTTAAGACGATGGATGATATCAGTGTGGAACTCCATCAGTTCCTGCGGAGAAAAAGGGAAGATAATGATTATTACGGATTGGTTTATTCCAGCCTGATCCCGGATTGGTACGCGACGATGCGGGGTGCGCAGGACGATGTCAAGGAGACGCTGGAAAAGATCCGGACAATGATAAAGAAGAGCGGACCGTACACCAGAGTCGCATTATACTGGCTGGTTTATCTGCTGGCACAGGACCGTGGGCGTGTGCAGATCTGCGGCTGTTATGATCTGCCGGCATTTATCCGTTTTTTGCTCAATCAAAAAGGGGATATGTACGGTATGACAGGGAAGAGCGCCATCGTGGAAGATCAGTGTTTCCTGGGGCTGTTGTGTGTATGGGGGTATGAGAAGATGGCAAACTGCCTCCTGGAAATGTTTGAGGAAGGCTATGCGACACGCTTTGAATTACTCTTTGACTTTATGGAAAAAGAAATGGAATCTGCGGAAGACAAAAAGCTTGTGGATCAGTTCTATTATGAGATGGGACCGAAGGCTTATCTGGTATGGTGGAAACAGCATCTGAAGGACTATGACTATCACGGCGGTGAGAGTGAGACGATCCGGAAAACGGTGGAAAAAGTGCAGATCTCCCCGGAGGCATCCATCAAAGAACAGCGGGAAGGATTGCAAAAACTTCTGGCGCTTTCCGAACAGTTTATGGCGAAGATGGAATCCAATCTGTATCTGGCCAGTCTGGGAATTGAGTCGATCTCGGAGGATTACATCTTTTCCAATAAGCTGAGCTGTATGTGGGATTATGAGTTCCTGGGACAGCAGGCACCCATCGGCTTTAAGTTTGTGATCGAAGGATAAGGGGGACGGAACAATGGATTACAGATTATCAAATGTAAAAAGAATCGAGTCTTCCTTTAATACAGCAGAGAAAAAACTGGATATGGTCGTAAGTGGTCTGCAGGGGGATTATCAGGAATTTACGAAAAAGAATCCGTTTTATGAAAAAGTCGGTCATGGACAAATCGTAATGTCGATCATACTGGATGTCGTGGTATTTGTGCTGTTGATCTATTTCCGGGGATTGATGCTGCCCGGTATCGGAGCGGATCTGTCTATGGAAAACTTTGCGCGGTATCTTCTGGCAGGGCAGAATGACAGTATCCTGCCGTCGATCCTGACGCTTTTGCTGGTGGCACTGCTTTTGTTCTGCCTATATCGGACCGGTGTGCAGATCTACAGTAAGCATGTGGAAAAGTACGGTACAGAAGTGAGTAAGATCCGCGAAGAGATCAACTCCAGGATAGACGGGGGGCAGGCGGCCAAACTGCGCAAGGAGATGATCCAGGCCGCAGAGAAAAATCAGGAATACACGGTGGAGTCGAAGAATGATATCGGAGAACGGATCCGGACGCTGCAGAAGAATTTTGATGCAGTCAATCAGAAAGCAGATCATGTGAGGAAATGCCTGAATTTCGGAATTGCCGCAGTGGCGATGCTGACACTGGTCATTTATCTGCTGGCAAAAGTAAAAGCTGATATCACCGTGGATAAGATAAACGGATTTGCTCTGGCACTGCTGTATCTGTGTGTGGCGGCAATGATCCATATGATCCAGTTCAGCTCCGGGCAGTATATGCTGAAATTCGGCAAGCCGGTGGCGATTGCCATGGCAGCAGTGTATGGTCTGATATTGTCCGTAGCGCTGAAGGCTGAGTACGATGGAACGGCGATCGCAATCCCGGATACGCAGACGGCGGCCTGGAACAGAGCGTATATTCTTATTCCTGCAGTGCAGGTGATCGGCATCGTCCTGACGGTTTTGGTTTCTCACTATGGTCTGGAAAAAGAAAAGTGGCGGAACGGTTTTTCCGTCAAAATGAGCTATGGCAGTAAGGATAACGGAAACAAGATGACACTGTTCCGGCGAGGCGGGCTGGCACTCTTCCTGCTACTGATGTTGTGTACACTGCTGGCGGCGCAGGCACCGGATGAAATGACTTTACTGGTATTGTGTTCGTTTCTGTGGTATGCTTCCAATTCTGTTTTGAAACCGAGAGGTTCCTATCTGTACGCGTTCTGGGGACCGAAGCGTGCCTGGGCCAATGAGCTGGTAACGGTGGGAATGGTACTCACATCGTGTATCGGTGCCAGAGGAAGCATGGGGCTGGAAGAGTTGATCGCTGTGGGAATCATAGCGGCATTAACACTGCTGATCGCCGGGATCGCGACCTGGATCAACAATCATATTTATTGATGCCGGTGCTGACATAAAAATCATTGTATTTCGGGCTGAAATGTGGTATAAAGATAGCAATGTTGTTATTTTAAAGGCAGGTACGGGAAAGTGCCTGCCTTTCTTACAAAAAGAGAGTATTCCGACCCGGAGGAATGAGACGGTATGGATATCGAAAAGCAGAAATCGGCACCCTTATATGAGGCATTGGAACGCTTCCGTAAACAGCGGGTGGTTCCTTTTGATGTGCCGGGACATAAACGCGGACGCGGTAACCCGGAGCTGGTAACGCTTTTGGGAGAAAAATGTGTTGGCCTGGATGTAAATTCTATGAAACCGCTGGACAATCTGTGCCACCCGGTATCCGTGATCTACGAGGCGGAGCAGCTGGCAGCAGACGCTTTTGGTGCGGATCATGCTTATTTTATGGTGGGTGGTACCACATCGGCGGTACAGAGTATGGTGCTCACAGCCTGCAAGGCGGGGGATAAGATCATCCTGCCCAGGAATGTACACCGCAGCGTGATCAATGCTCTGGTACTATGTGGCGCGGAACCGGTGTATGTCAATCCGGAGGTGGATAACCATATCGGTATTGCGCTCGGTATGGAGCTGTCCCAGGTGGAGCAGGCAATCCTGCAGCATCCGGATGCTTCTGCGGTTTTTGTGAACAATCCGACCTATTACGGCATTTGCTCGGATCTGCGCTCTATCGTGAAACTGGCGCATGAGCATGGTATGATGGCGCTGGTGGATGAAGCCCATGGTACGCATCTGTATTTTGATGAAACACTGCCGGTATCGGCCATGGAAGCCGGTGCGGATATGGCAGCCGTGAGTATGCACAAATCCGGAGGAAGCCTGACGCAGAGCTCCATCCTTTTGCTGGGGCCGAATGTGAACAGCCGCTATGTGGAGCAGATCATCAATCTGACGCAGACAACCAGCGCCAGCTATCTGTTGCTGTCCAGTCTGGATATCTCCAGAAGAAACCTGGCACTCCGGGGGCGCGAGTCTTTTGAAAAAGTAAAGGATATGGCGGAATACGCCCGCAGCGAGATCAATTCCATCGGTGGTTATTATGCCTACGGAAAAGACCTGGTGAACGGCAGCAGCATTTATGATTATGATGTGACGAAATTATCCGTATACACCAGAGATAT
>JAFXQR010000146.1 GCA_017526985.1 Lachnospiraceae bacterium | reverse complement strand
TTCAAATATTCTGTCTATCTTCGTCATCTCGATCACCTCCCTGATTTTTCTCGCATCCTCTTCGCTGATGAATTTATTGGTTACAACCTTAAGCATCTGAAATACAAATCTTTCTGTCTGCTCATCTTTGATCTTATCCGCAATAAGAATTACCCTATGTGTAGCTTCTACCTTTGCGTCCTTCCCTTGAAATGTCAGCGGACATATCATTAGTTGTAGTAACTCATCATCACTAAGATCTTCTCCGTTATCCAGTTTACGGTTCGCTTCTCGCAATATATTCTCCCCATCCATTTCGGAAAGAAATACTTCCAATAGGCTCATCCGCAATCCTGCGAGGTCCAGTACCGGTTGCGTGGTCCCTTTTTTCACATCTGCTGTATATATGATCAGCACCCGGATCGGCTCATCCTTCTTATACTTATTATACAGTCTTCGGGATAGCCGCGCAAGATAGTCCAGATATTTATACCTGTTTTTCGCGCTATACTTGCTTTCGTAGTCTACCAACAGATAGGTATCATCCTCAAGCAAAAACAAATTGTCCATCTGCAACTCATTCGCCTGCACTGCCGGCAAATTCGTCGGTTCCAAGGCTTTGATCTTTGGCAACTTCAAGCCGAATACCGAGAAATCTTTCCCCGGCAACGATTCTGCCAGCACCTTGCTTCCGACATCTTTGTTCTGATAAGTGATCGGATCCTTATTCAATTGTTTTTTCTCCTGCCTCTTAACGGGCAGTTTTTTCTTTCCTCCCGTCCCTTTCCGGGACTTTTCTTCTTCGCTTGTCATCTCTTCCTCCTTTGCACGCGATTACTACTGCAATCAGTTTCATCGGCGTGTAAAAGCAGGAATATGTCAGAATCTATTGAAATACACCTCAAATAAAAGGCGATGATATGTTCGCTTTCTTACTTTTACATCAACTACTATTACTATTCTATACGATCTTGGAGATTCCGGGCGATGCGCCCTGATTGCTCTTGCACGCACAGATGAACTCTGATGTAATGCAAAGATTATCATATCTCATGCATTTTGTAAAGAGAAAAATGCACTGCTTCGCCATACGACCGATCTGTTTTCAGAAGAGCCGTCTCAGAGAGGTATGTATTTCGCAGATCTCACCCGCCGCGCATCAACGCAATTCAGGAATATCGATCATGGTCTTGTGAGCACTACATCGTCCATAGATATATCCATATCTATGAAACCATCAAACAACGGAGCCTTTACTTTCAGGCAGTTCTTTTCCGGATATACTTTTAGAACTTCCATCGGTACATCCGCGAAAATACCCGCAGTATACAATATATAGTCACCCGGATGATAAATCGTTTTCTGCAGACTCTCTTTCCGCCGCAGCTTCTCCGCCTCGATCAGTTCCAGCCGCGGATCTGTATCCAACCACAAACAAAACTTGATCGTGCGTTCTTCGCCAAAAAGCGGAAGCTTTACCAATGCACGACGGTGATGTTTATCCACCTTCACAATGGCATCCATATACCACTCCAGCGGGCCAATGGCTTCCTTCACCCGGCTATGTCCGTCCAGGCGAACATAACTTACATGCATCATCCCATCCGTCAGGATAGTGTCCAGAAACTTTTCTTCCTCCGGCTTTATAGGCAGAAACAGTCTTTCTTCTTCCTCGATCACCGAGAGGAATGCGGTATACATCGGTGTCCGCTTCAGAGCCGTCACCATTCCTGCAGGATCATCCGTTTCCACGAAGACATATCCGTCAAACATTCTCTTGATAAAGATATGTCCGATAAGATAGGTTATCGTATAGTTTACTTACACCTCATGATCGACTCGTTACTCTTGAAGTGATAATACAAAGAACTCGCTCTTATCCCGCCAACGCCTGAGATATCTCTCATCGATACTGCCGCATAGCCTTTTTGAGAAAACATCTCGAGAGCTGTTTCCATGATCCGTTCCCTGGTGCCATCCGCTCCCATTGGTTCCCTCCTTATCTGCCGAACATTCGTTAGGCGCAATATAACATACTCTTTTTCGTTTTTCAAACAAAAAATATAACCATAGAAAATCGCGGCTTTTTCCATTCTTGACTATCCGAACAATCATCGAATATAATTATAGTGCGTTAAGGTTGAAAAGACACCAGCAACGACAGGCATTGCTGAAGACTGCGAAGTGAAGATGGAGGATTTTGATCACATGGGGTCAGCTAAATCTTTTGACAAAGAAGAAAAAGCGAAAAAAATGGGGCTAAAAGTTGGGATCATAATGCTCCTGATATCATTGTTGTTTATGGTGATAGATATTTATCAGATTATAAACTTAGACCGCGTGGAAGCTACGCTGACTGTGACTCGTAAATACAAAGGTTATGTGGCATACGCTACCTATGAATACATGGGAGTGCGATATGAGAAAAAGTGCATTAAATCCTGTGGCGGCATATTTACAACCTGTAACACTTTTGTTATGAAGGACGGGAAAAGTTTTACAGTCCTTATCGATCCGGCAAAACCGGATATTCCACAGGCAACAAATTTTGGTATGGAAATATTTGTTATAACTCTGGGAATAGCATTTGTGATCGGTTTTGTAAAAGAAAACCAAAAGGATTCTGTTTTATAGAATTGAACAGTTACGAAAAGAGTTTTACCTCAAAAATCTTTTCTTACTTTCTTTCAAATGTCATGGTCGAACTGTTTTCACCTTCGCCAACCGTGTAGATCATCTTGCCACCTTTTAGGGTTACTGTGGTGAATACCATATCTCCGAATTTAAAGTTGTAATGCCCGTCCCCGAGATCCTCCAACGCAAAGTCAATATCGACCGGCTTGTCGAGTTGATCCGTCTCCAAGGTGTAGTGAACATTATCTCCGGTAATCGTGTAGGTTTCGGAGATACCTTCTTCTTCCAGATCCTTCTTGGATAGCGTCTCACCGTCCCCGGTGACCTCTTTGACCAATATCCATTCGCCCTCGATCCCCTGTTCACCGCAGCCGGTGAAAAAAAGCAGGCTGCTTACCAAAAGCATTACGGCACAAAGCCATCGTTTCATACACTTCATAATATATTTCTCCCCTCAAAAAATAATCCTAATACACATTCTATCACACATAACGCCAAATGGTTATACCGGTTTTGCCTTTCTTTGTGGCGTGCTCTTCGCCGCGATATTCCAGTTTGCCATAGCCTCTGGCGGAAACCTTGCTGTTGTCTTTCAAAACGGTCTCCGGATTTTTGCAGATCCTTCCGTTTACCGTTACTTTTTCCGCATCAAACAATGCTTTGGCTTCCCCGCGTGAGAGATGGTAGACCTTGGACAGGATCGCATCCAGCCTTGGGGATGCAACCGTGATATTCTCACTGCGCAGCTTCGGAAGGCAGTCCGCCGGCACTGCATCCACCGTGTGACATTTTACGGAAGTGTGTTTTACGCGTTCCAATCCTTCGCAGACAAAATCTGCCAGCTCCTCTAAAACAAAGAAATAGGCAGCATTCTCATGAACAAAGATATCGCCAATCACATCTCTTTCGATCCCCAGATTCAGGATCGCCCCAAGAAAATCCCGGTGCGTCAATGCGTCAGCAAATTTTGCCTGTTTCGGTTCCGCACAGAGAATACGGATCGGAAAAGGCTCTTCATAAGCAAGTTCGTTTGGATCTCCAAAACGGATCACCACATGTTCACAGTTTTCCGCGCCGCCCCACATCGTGACTTCCCGTTCCGCAGCTACATCATACGCCAAGACCGCGCCTTCCGCCGAATGGAAACCGGTATAGGTATATACACTATTCCTTCTTGCGCGACCGGCCAGTTCCTCAAAGCGTTTTCGTTTTTTCTGTTCCTGTTCATTCATATCCGTCTATTTTATGGCAAATCAGCAGATATTTCAACCGTAATTGCTATCTGTAAAAAAGCCTTTTGAAATTGCTTCCGAAAAGCTTTTTTCTATTTCTTTTCCCTGAACTTTCTTATCAAGTCTTCCAGTTCCTGCTCCACCACCAGTTTCAGTTCCCGGGCGGACATGCGCCGGCAATTGCTGCCCCAGGCCACCGTCTGCACCGGCAGATCCGAGGTAGCCACGGTCATATCGTATTTCCGGCCGTTTGTTGCTGCCAGACGCTCGATATACTGATCGGCCGTTTCACCTTCCGCACTGTAGACCACCTGAAAACCACTCCCCAGCTGCTGCGTGCGGCCCCGCCCCGGTACACGGTACGCATCAAAGACCAGGATCACATCATATCCCACTGCCCCCTGATAATTGGCCAGTATGTCGATCAGTTCATCCCTGGCACTGTCCAGATTTTTGCTTGCCAGACCACGCAGTTCTTCCCAGGCATAGACAATATTGTAGCCGTCCACCACCAGCATCTTTTTCTTCCGCTCCACCGGCCGGTAGTCGTATGCGTCATCCGTCCCCCGGATCACAACGGACTTCGTCTCCCGTTCTCCGATACCCTTGCGCTTTTCATGTTCTGCTTTTACATTTGTATCGCTGTTGGAATAAAAAGTACGGTTCAGGATCGCATCCACTTCGTCGGTTCCGATGCTACTCACTTCCGCCGTCTCCCTGCGCTTCGCCGTAAAACTCTGCGTCTCTTTGCGTACATTGTTTTCCGTAAACGGCTGGTAGTCGCTCTCCACATGCATATAGTCGCGCACTTCATTCCAGGGCACGACAAAACCCGCTCCGTGTGCGCAGAAGACGGAATCCGGCGTATTACGCAGATCACTCTCCGGCAGATACTTCGCCTTTTCGATCACTTCCTCCGCGTTATGACAAGGTCCGTAGCCGGACAGCTCCAGGGAGATCTGCCCCATCCCCTGGGTATAGGCCGCCAGATCCTTTGCGTAATTACGGATCGCGCTGACCGGTGCCGTACCGGTGAGGATCGCCGTCTCTGTTCCAGTCTCCGGCGCCTCCATACTGCCGTGCATATTTTCGATGTCCGTCATCGCCCGTCCCAGATTGCCGGTGGGCAGTTCCATACGGAAACGGTAAAACGGCTCCAGCAGGATGCTCTCGGCCTGCATCAGTCCCTGCCGCACCGCACGGTAGGTCGCCTGACGGAAATCCCCGCCCTCGGTGTGCTTCGGATGTGCCCGGCCGGTTAAGATGCTGATCTTCATATCCGTGATGGGGCTGCCGGTCAGCACGCCACGGTGTACCTTTTCTTTCAGATGTGTCAGTACCAGCCGCTGCCAGTTTTTATCCAATATATCTTCGCTGCACAGACTGCCGAAACTCAGCCCGCTGCCGCGCTCGTCCGGCTCCAGCAGCAGATGGATCTCTGCGTAATGTCTGAGCGGTTCAAAATGCCCGATCCCTTCCACCGGTGCCGCTATGGTCTCCTTATAGACTACCGAACCTTCATCAAAACGGATGGCGATACCAAAGCGATCCGACACCGTCCGTTTCAGCACTTCCAGCTGCACCTCACCCATCACACGGATCAGAATCTCTCTCTGCCGTTTCGCATTTTCTTCTTCGCAAAAGATCCTAAGCTGCGGATCCTCTTCCTCCAGCATACGAAGCTTTGTCAGCAGCACCGTATCGTCTGTCCCGTCCTCTGCCACCACACGATAGGAAAGTACCGGCTCCAGAAAACCTGCATTGCTGCCGCTCAGTGCACCAAGTCCCATACCGAGCCTGGTGGCATTCAGCCCCGTCACTGCACAGATCCGTCCCGCCGGCAGTTCTGTTACTGTCTCAAATTTTTCCCCGGAATAGATACGAATCTGGTTTACCTTTTCCCGAACCAGCTCTTCCTCGCCGGCTCCTGCATACTCCAGCACATCCCGTCCGTGCAGCACGCCGCCCAGGATCTTCAGATAGGTCAGGCGCTCTCCTTTCACATCCCGGCTGATCTTGAACACTCTGGCCGCAAACGCATCTCCGTAGGACTGCTCCGGACTGTACTCCGCCAGCGCCTGCAGCAGCGCATCCACGCCCTCCATCTTCAGGGCCGAGCCATAAAAGACCGGAAACAGTTTGCGCTCCTGCAGCAGTTTTCCGATCACCGCACGATCCGGTGCAAAAGTTCCTGCCAGATATGCTTCCATCAGCGCATCATCACAGACGGCGACCGCCTCCAGATCCTCTTCCGTAAATCCGGTAAATGCTCTGCTGAAATCCACACAATTCTCATGGAGTCTTCTTTTCAGCTCCGCCAACACAGCTTCCCCGTCTGCTCCCGGCTGATCCATCTTGTTGACAAATAGGATCACCGGTATGTTGTAACGCGCAAGTAACGACCAGATCGTCAGCGTATGGCCTTTTACCCCGTCCGCCGCACTCACCACCAGGATACACAGATCCAGCACCTGCAGCACACTCTCCGCTTCTGCGGAAAAATCCACATGCCCCGGCGTATCCAGCAGCGTGATCCCCAGATCCTGATAGTTTAGCTCCGCCTGCTTGGATACGATGGTGATGCCTCGTTCCCGCTCCTGCACATTATGATCAAGAAAGCTGTCCCGCGAATCCACGCGTCCTGCCCTGCGCAACACTCCGGTCTTATATAAAAGTGCCTCCGTCAGCGTTGTTTTTCCCGCATCTACATGCGCTAAGATCCCCAGATTGATATGTCTTTTCTGTTCCATCGATTCACTATCCTTTCGCTCTTATATTTTAAGCGATAATCCGGAAATTGAAAAGGCCGGCAAACACCTCCTTTCCAAAAAATGTGCCGACCTTTTCCATATATTAAATTGAAGGGGGAGCTATGTTAATTCTGTCCGCGTTCTTCCGGTTTCTCCATTCCGCTTTGTCCTCTGTGGCCACCCGGGCGCCCCATTCCTTCCGGGAGTTCCACTCCTTCCGGTGGTGTCATTCCTTCCGGACGCTGCATGCCTTCCGGTCGTTCCATTCCTTCCGGCAGTTCCATTCCTTCCGGCGGTGTCATTCCTTCCGGCAGTTCCATTCCTTCCGGCGGTGTCATTCCTTCCGGCAGTTCCATTCCTTCCGGTTGCTGCGAACCTTCCGGTCGTTCCATTCCTTCCGGAAAACCACCTCTTCCGCCAAAACCTCCCTGTCCTCCCATAAACTGGTTCGTGATCGTATTGGTCTCCTCACCGTTCTCTATGATGGTGCCACCGTTGTATTCTGCCTTACCGTCATAATCAAAAGTCGAGTTGCCGTTAATGCGGATCGTTCCGCCGTTGATGATGATATCCCCATTGGCGTCCACACCGTCAGTATCTCCGGCTCCCATGGTGATGGTCATATCGCCACCGTTCATTTCAAACAGCGGTGTAAGAGAGGAAGATTTCTGTGCCGCATTGATCCCGTCGTCCGATGCTGTGATAACGATCGTTCCACCGTTGATCTGTATATCCGTAGCTTCAATCCCTTCCGCCGCATCCAGCACCAGTTCCCCGGCATCGATCCTTACGATCATCGTTGCATGGATCGCATCATCCGCCGCTGCGATCTGCAGTGATCCTCCACCGATATAGATCGTTCCCGTCGTGTCATCATCGTCATTTTCCGCGTGAAGACCGTCATTGCATTTCGGGACTACTATGGTTCCGTCCGAGATCTCGATCTCTTCGTGTGCCTCGATCGCACTTCCCTCACAGGAGATCTCATAAGAACCGCCGGTGATCTTGATGCCGTCTTTGCTTGTGATCCCATTGTCGGTTGACACCACCTGCAGGCTGCCCGTACCGTTCAGTACCAGATCGTCCTTCGAAAAGATCACGGCATCCGTATTGGTATCTCCATCCGCTGTGAAGGTCCCGTTCACCGTCAGCCGATTATTTCCGGATACAGTAGTGAGAAACACTTTATCGGCACTGCTTACATAGATGCACGGGGTATCCGTATTTGTGATCTGCAGATCATCCAACACCAATTGCACTTTGTCTTTACTGTCTGCTGCCACACGGATCGTCACATTCTCCGCCTGGCCGCTCAGCACATACACGCCCTCGGTATCAATGACGATGTCTTCTCCGTCGCTTACGGTCAGGTATACTGCTTCGGACAGATCCGGCGTCTGCTGCTGATCCCGTTCCGTAAACATCTCCTCCGTATCGATCACTTCAAATACCGCCGATCCTGCTGCCGCATTCTCACTAGCCAGCGGCGACAGCGTCATTTCGGTATTCTCCACCACCGCTTCGATCCGCTCCTCTTCTTTGTTCTCCGCCGTTATAGCCCCGGTCCCATCCGCCTGTCCGCAAGCGGTAGCGACCAGTGTGGTTGCCAGAATCACTGCCACGATCTTTTTCTTCATATCGATATCCTCCGATCTTTTCGAATTATTTACAGCGTATCCGTTGCTTCAATCATCCGTCCCAGACTGATATCCAGGTTTCCGTTCAGGGTTCGCAGTTCGTCCAGAAATTCTCTGGTGGAAACATCGTCTTTCAGGATCACGCTCAAAGTCAGCTTGTAAAGACTGCCCATATTAGCCGTGCGTACTTCATCATAGTCATATTCCTTCAGATATTTTTGAAAAGTATCTTCAAACCGCTCTTCATAGTCCAGATTTTCCGGAACCGAGATCCGCAGCCGCCTTACACCCTGATCCGCCTCTCCGAAACAAGTCAGGTTCAGGATCAGCTGCAATGCCGAAACGACTACCGTAAACAGCAGCGCGATACAGACATATCCCATTCCGGTTGCCAGACCGGCTGCCATTGCCAGAAAGATTCCCGCGATCTCCTGCCCCCGTCCCGGAGCGGAACGAAAACGCACCAGACTGAATGCTCCCGCCACAGCGACTCCGGCTCCGATATTTCCATTCACCAGGATGATCACCAGTTCCACGATCGCCGGAAGCAGAAACAAGGTGACGATCAGGCTCTTGGTATATTTGTTTTTGATCATATACGAGGCTGCAATGATCAATCCGCAAAGAAATGCCGTAAATGTTGTGATGGCAAAATCACTTCCCGTAAAGGTACCGTTGGTTAAGATGCTCGAAAAAATATTATTCCACATATGCCGCTTCTCCTTTCCTGAATATGGTCTGTATCGGTCTTCCCGTGTTTTCGCTTCGTTCCCGGATCCTTTCCCGCTCTCTTCTTATCATATCCGCATACCCTGCACCATACTTGGAAAAAGATGTAGGAAAGATGTTCAGTTCGCTGAGTTTTCGGGACAACTCCAGCGGAAACGCATTGGCTACTTTGATCTCCATCAGTTTCTGCTCCGGCGCCAGCAGTGGATGCCCTTCGGTGATCCGTCGCAGATCCGTGCATTCCGCATTCCACTCGATCTTACTGTCAAAGGTCACCCGGAAATCCGGATCCTCGATCCCCGCCATAGCGATCCGGTCATAACAGATGCTCATCGCCGGATACAGTTCTCCGTAAAACTCCCGGAATGCTTTGATCTCTTTTGCGATCTGCGTTGTACCGAACTCTGCACCGTTCCCTGCCAGATAATCGTGAAGCTTTTTATAGTTTCCCGACATCCTGCGTTTATATACGATGCCGTCATATTTCTTTTTGATCTCCACAAATGCATTGGTATCGTCTTTTGTATCCCCGTAGGTCCTGAGCCGCAGCTTTTCTTTATACAACGGCTTCTCCATCGATGTCCGGATCAATCTGTAGTCTTCCGTATCATAGTAAATATTGTTGATCCGCGATATACCGTATGCATCCACCTTCGCAATGGTCAGCAGATATTCCATCAAGCCATCGTACTGATCTTTCTTCAGCAGATACTTGATCTCCGTCCTTTGAAAGACTTCTCTGTATTCGCCCATATCCGATCATCCCTTTCTTCGTTTTATTACCGTTTTTTGTTTCCGGCTTTCCTTCTATGGTGATAGGATACCGCTGTAAGCTTAAATGAAGATTAAAAAAAGAAAAATATTGAAAAAAATGTCAAACAAAAAAGCCCATAGCATTTTGATCTGCTATGAGCTCTGTTATTACGGACGTTATCTTTATTATACTTCGAAGATCAATTCGCCATAGGTCGGGAACGGCCACAGCTCCTTATCCACGATGCGCTCTAGAGCATCCGCCGGAGTACGCAGGGCTACCATATCCACGCAGATGGTATCGCGATAGTATACGGCCTGCTTCTTGCCTTCCAGCTTGGCTGCCTTCGCCACATCCTTCTCCAGCGTCTCTACCGCCTTCTGCACCTCTTCCAGCAGGGCATTGGCATCCTTGAGCAGCTTCTTCTGTGTCTTCGGTTCCACGCCGGCTTCCTTGATGGCAATCACTGTCTGTGCCAGGCCACCGGTATAATCGGTCACCGCCGGGATGATCTGCTTCTTCGCCATATCGATCATGGTCAGCGCTTCGATATTGATGGTCTTGGAATAGGTCTCATATAGGATCTCCGCACGGGACTGCAGCTCCGTCTTGGTAAAGATCTTGAAACGCTCAAACATCTTCACCGCTTCCGGCTTGAGCAGCGCGTCTACGGATTCTACCATAGACTTGATGTTCGGCAGGCCGCGTCTTGCCGCTTCTTCTACCCACGCTTCGGAATAACCGTCACCGTTGAAGATGATGCGCTGATGATCCGTTAAGTATTCCTTGATCAGATCATGTACTGCCAGATCAAAGTCTTCTGCCTTTTCCAGTACATCCGCCGCTTCACAGAAGGCTTCCGCAACGATCGCATTCAGCGTAGTGTTCGGTCCCGCCACGGAATCGGAAGAACCGACCATACGGAACTCAAATTTATTTCCGGTAAATGCGAACGGTGATGTACGGTTACGGTCCGTTGCATCCTTTTCCAGATCCGGCAGCGTAGACACACCGGTCACCAGCTTGCCGCCCTTCTTACTCTTCTTCGCCTCACCGGTGGATACCAGCTGCTTCACCACATCTTCCAGCTGATCGCCCAGGAAGATAGAGATGATCGCCGGCGGTGCCTCATCCGCACCCAGACGGTGATCGTTACCAACATCCGCAGCCGACTGACGCAGCAGATCCGCATGCTCGTCTACGGCCTTAATGATGCAGGCCAGTACCAGCAGGAACTGGATATTTTCATTCGGTGTATAGCCCGGATCCAGCAGGTTCACGCCGTTGTCCGTTACCATTGACCAGTTGTCATGCTTACCGGAACCATTCACGCCTGCAAACGGTTTTTCATGCAGCAGGCAGTTCATACCGTGACGACCCGCTACTTTCTTCATGGTCTCCATCACCAGCTGGTTGTGGTCGATGGCCACATTGCCGCTCTCATAGATCGGTGCCAGCTCATGCTGTGCCGGAGCCACTTCGTTATGCTGTGTCTTGGCTGTTACGCCCAGCTTCCACAGCTCTACATTCAGATCCTTCATAAATGCACCGATGCGCTCACGGATAGCGCCGAAGTAATGATCCTCCATCTCCTGGCCCTTCGGTGCCGGTGCGCCAAACAGGGTGCGTCCTGCAAAGATCAGGTCTTCTCTCTGCAGATATTTCTCATGGTCTACCAGGAAATACTCCTGCTCCAGACCTACGGAAGTGGTTACTTTCTTTGCTGCGGTATTGCCAAACAAACGCACGATACGCAGTGCCTGCTCATTCAAAGCTTCCTCGGAACGCAACAGCGGTGTCTTCTTATCCAGCGCCTCGCCCGTATAAGCACAGAACGCTGTGGGGATGCACAGGATCTTGCCTGTGGCATCTTCTTTCAAAAAGGCCGGGGAAGTGATATCCCACGCGGTATAACCTCTTGCTTCAAAGGTTGCACGCAGACCGCCGGACGGGAAGGAAGAGGCATCCGGTTCGCCCTTGATCAGCTCCTTACCGGAGAATTCCATCATCACCCCACCGTTCTTCGTGGGCTCAATGAAGCTGTCATGCTTCTCTGCGGTAACGACGGTGAGCGGCTGAAACCAGTGGGTAAAATGTGTTGCCCCCTTTTCTATCGCCCAGTCCTTCATCGCGGAGGCAACCGCATTGGCAACGGTGATATCCAGCTCTTTTCCGTCCTCTATCGTCTTATGGAGCGATCTGTAGGTTTCCTCCGGAAGTCGCTCGTGCATCACGGCG
>JAFXQR010000145.1 GCA_017526985.1 Lachnospiraceae bacterium | reverse complement strand
CTGAAGGATCTGGTAAACGGAACAAAGAAGAAATAAGACTGCAAAGGAGAGTATGACGATGGCAAGATGTAAGAAATGTGCTGCTCCTGCAGCAAAGAAGGAAACTTCGGCTAAGAAGGCAACTGCTGCAAAGAAGGCTGTAGCAACCAAGAAGGCTCCGGCAGCTAAGAAACCGGCAGCAACCAAGGCTCCGGTTGATGTAGCAGCACTGAAGGCTGAAAACAAGGCGCTGAAGGCACAGGTAAAGAGCCTGGAAGCAAAGATTGCAAAGATCCAGAAAGCACTGGCATAAATACGATTTAAAAGAGCATAAGATGATGCGGAGCTACGGCTCCGCATTTTATGTATGAAGGAACTGCAGATGTAATATGTTGTTTTTTATCTCCTTTGCTTTGTGGTTTGTTGATGAAACTGTTTTTTGTTGTTCTGTTTGTATATGAAAAAAAATATTTAACCGAATAGGAAACAAGAGATTACTGAATACAGTAATGTTGGCAGAGGATGATTACTGTATTCAGTGAATTGATGGCTTGGGAAGATGAAAGTAAAATATAAATAGACGGGAGTGTTTATATCTGTGGTTTAATGACATAAATGCTGAAAGATATTACAATAGAATTAACTGTAGATATTGAAATCCTGAATAAAGAGACTGTTATAAGGAAGAAAGATTATGAAAATTACTTTTGCTGTTACACCATCTTGGGCAGAAGAGAATTGCATTTTGACTATTGAAGCCGAAGATGGAGAGATAATCTGTGTAGGAGAGAACATTTCTATTGAACTTACCGATGTATCTTTTGCAGAGAGAAAAATAGTATCTATGAGAAAGTTTTTCTCGGAAGGGACGAAACGAGGTAAGTGGGAAGATGTTGATCATATCGAAAATGGCGAATCAGCAGAGGTTACAGTTGAGAACTTGCGGTCTAATACAGTTCAAACAACAAGTATGCCTAGCCATGAAAAACGAAAAAAATGGGCGCAGATGATATGCCTGACTCCATATATAGAATTGCGAGGTGGCGAAGAGAGTATTCATGATCATATCCGTAAAGAATATGCAGTGCCGGATAAAGTTATTGCTTATTTAAGAACAACAAAGCCGTTCTTGATGAGTCCTGGTATTTATGATCATCCATTCAAAAAAGGCGTGAGGCTGTTGGGACCATATCTGTACACGGATGATATTTATTACTGGGATAGAGATACCTGGAAATATGTTATTAAGTATGGATTAGAATTGCCACAGGAATTTATTGATCATGTTATGTCGGATGAAGGTACAAAATTCATCGAACATCAGATAGAAACAAATGAATCATGGACTGAAGCTATAAGACAATGGAAGAAGAAAAAAGGGTTTTCCTGCCTATTGCCTGATAATGCAGGGGATAAAGAATTGAAGGATTTTTGAGTGGACAAAAGATCGCACCGGAATGCTCTGTAGTATATAGTCTTGCGAAGAGGGATCTTAAAAATCTTTCGCAATGTCGATTCTTTACGGACGAGAAGATGGGGATGGTGCCATATTATTGTTTCTGGTCGGGGCATAATACGGATATTGGTGAGATGTTGGAATTCTTCTGCGAAATTGGAAGTGAATTACAGTTCCGAAAGATGATGGTGATCGATTCTCTGATTTTTAACGTGGACCGACATCTGAACAATTTCGGGGTACTGATCGATAATGATACTCTGGCGATAAAGGGCATGGCTCCAATCTATGATTTGAACCTGTCTTTGTTTGGAGATGACAAAAAGCAGACTTTTGAAGATATCTATTCCTGCGTATCATCACACCATCCTTGCTTTGGAGGCGATTTTGTAAGGTTGGGCCACAAGCTGTTGACGGAAGAACTGAGAACAGCGGTATCGGAAATGCAGGATTTTACTTTCCGTTTCCGGGGGAATGATGAATTTGAAGAATGGAGAGTAAAAAAACTTGAAGAGATCATTCATATGCAGGCAAAAGCGATTCTGTCGGATGATGATCTTACGGTGCGCCAGATCTTTCAAGACTGCAAGAGTGAAAATACGAGGCAGGAAGAAAAGAAATATGAACTGATACGGTTAAATGCATCATTTTTTGCAATGGAATTCGAAGAATATACGCAATATAGTGAGTATGGTTCTTATAATGTTTCTGTTTTAGAGGATCCAGAGCAGAAGATCGTAGAAGTATATATCGATAATCCGGAAGATACAGGAACGATAACGCTGGATTTCGTTGGAAGAAACATTTCGCAGAAGGGAAAACAATTCCCAGAGGATCTTGTGGACAGGATTTGCGGGATATTTGAGAAGTACAAATAAACAGTAGAGAATAACGATGGAAAAATATCACGGGATAAAAATATGGGTAGATGATCTGCGACCGGTTCCAGCGGGATATGTAGGGGCAAAATCTGTCAATGAAGCCATTGCGTTGATTGAAGAGATCGAGCGTAATGCTGGATCCATAGAGGTGATCGATCTGGATCATGATCTTGGGGATTATGCTGCAGATGGTGGGGATGCAATCAAATTGCTGGATTATCTGGCAGAGAGGGAGACTTTTTATCCGATTGCTTTTCATACGGTAAATCCTGTTGGGAGAGCCAATATGGAGCGGGTGGTACGGCGATTCTGGCCGTGAGAGGCCTTATGTAATATGGAGGAAAAGAAAATGGGATGGAATGATGCTTATTGGAAAAACAGAGATGGAAGAAAAGCAAATGCAGCGGCGCACCATGAACGGATGTTACAGACCAAATCAAAGGATATTACGGATTCTGTAAATGGCACAAAGATCTACAGCGATAAGTTGGATGGCGCAGAGGAATACACCGGTTCTCCGGAGAGTACTGTGGTCAATATGGACACGGTATCCGCAATATTTGAGTATAGTACCGGAGATGCGCGAACGATCGCACTGAACTTTGCCTCTTTTAAAAATCCGGGTGGCGGATTTCTGGGCGGATCATCTGCGCAGGAGGAATCGCTTTGTATGGAATCCACGCTTTATGAAGTGTTGAGTGATCCAAAACTGGCGGAATACTATGCTTATAATAATGCTCATAAGAACAGGGCCTTATACCAGAACCGTGCATTACTATCTCCGGGGATTGTGTTTGAACGGGATGGTAAGGAAGTGAAAGCATCTGTATTGACATGTGCCTCACCAAATCGGAAAGCCTATATGGATCATATGGAAGGAGCAACAGAGGAAGAGAATCTGCGTATATTGGAAGACCGCATCCAATTTGTTGCAGATATCATAAACACTCAGAAAGCAGAAGTAGCAATACTTGGTGCTTTTGGATGTGGCGTTTTCGGTCAGGATCCGAAAACGGTGGCACGATTGTTTAAAGAAAAAATGGAAAGATCATCTGTTAAGAAAATTGTATATGCTGTGATTGATAAGGGCGGACATAGTAAAGAAGGTGCTTATGCGTTATTCCGACAGGTAATAGGAGGATAGATTTTGATCTATGTAACCGGTGATACACACGGAGAATTTGGCGGACGGTTCAATGTCAAGAACTTTCCAGAACAAAAAGAACTCACTAAAGAGGATTATGTGATCATCTGCGGAGACTTTGGCGGAATCTGGGATGTCGGTGAGGAAGGGAAAGGGGAGAAATACTGGCTGGACTGGTTTGCGGAAAGGTCGTATACTCTTCTGTTTGTGGATGGAAACCATGAAAATTTCGACCGCCTATATGCATATCCGGAAAAAGCGTGGCGTGGGGGACGTGTTCATGAGATCCGGCCATCCGTGCTGCATCTGATGCGGGGACAGGTCTTTGAGATCTGTGGAAAGAAGATCTTCACCTTTGGTGGAGCAAGCAGCCACGATATCAGCGGTGGGATACTGGAAAAGGATGATCCGTATTTCAAGCGTAAGAAGAGACGGTTAGAGCGAGACTGGCTGCCTTATCGCATCAACCACATCTCCTGGTGGAAAGAAGAACTTCCGAATCAGGAGGAGATGGATGAAGGATTGAAAAATCTGGAAAAGTACGATTTTGCGGTGGACTATATCATCACGCATTGCGCAGCTACAGATACGCAGGAATTGTTAAAGCCGCAGAACGGAACGGATATAATGACTGAGTATCTGCAGAAAATCAAAAATATGGTGCATTATGAAAAATGGTTTTTTGGTCATTACCATACGGATCGTATGATCAACGAGAAAGAACAGGTATTATCCAAAATAATCGAAAGGATCTATTGATAGGATCCGAGTAATGAAAAGAAGGGAAACAATATGAAAGTATTTGTCATATCGGACATACATTTGAAACCGTGGATCATAGAAACCGCAGATCAGATGATGGAGAAGCATGAGTTCGGCAATGCGGTGTTTTTAGGCGATTTCGCAGATGATTGGGATCAGGAAAGGAATATCGACCTATATAAAAAGACATATGCTGCGCTTGAAAAATTCCTGGTAAAGTATCCGGAAAGCAAAGTCTGCTATGGAAACCACGATCTGTCCTATGTGTGGCAGAGACTGGAGAGCGGATATTCCACCTATGCAAGGCAGACGGTGGTAGACAGTCTGCATAAGTTATATAAGACTGTTAATGTGAGCCGTTTTCAGTATATCCATAAGATCGGCAATGTGCTGTTTTCCCATGCAGGGATCACGATGAGTTTTCTGCGGATGCATTTTGTGGACATTCCGGCGATCGGAGATATCCTGGTCACAGTCAATGGGATGGGCCCGGAAGATATATGGAATGATGCATCACCGATCTGGGCAAGGCCGGAGAACAGATTTGGATTCTACAGAGGATTTCTTACCAGAAATGAAGATTATCTGCAGGTAGTCGGGCATACCCCAGTTGAACGGCCGGAATACCGGGAAAAAGACGGGATCCTGATGACGGATGTATTTTCTACATACCGTGATGGACGGCCAATCGGGACAAACCGGTTTGTCTGGGTGGATACGGAAACAAAGGAGTGGGGAGAGATCTGAGCAGGCGTTAGTATGCATTGATTGATCATTACTGTACGGAGGATAGAAAAACTATGAACCTATATATTGGAGATACCCATTTTGGACATCGAAATGTGATCGGGTTTGACCACAGACCATTTTCCACTGTGGAAGAGATGGATGAGGTTATGATTCGACTCTGGAACGGGAGAGTGCAGCCGGATGATGATGTGTGGTTTCTGGGAGATTTCTGCCATAAGAGCGGGAAGGCGCCGGAGTGGTATCTGAGGCGTCTGGCAGGCAGAAAACATCTGATCCTGGGGAATCATGATCAACCGCTATATGAGAATGACACGGCACTGGCATACTTTGAATCCGTTGATCAGATTGCCAGAGTAAACGACACTTATAAAGGTGAGAATATAACAGCAGTGCTCTGTCATTATCCGATTCTGGAGTGGTGGCACAAACATCATGGCGTGTGGCATATCTACGGCCACATACATACGGATACCGGTGAAACATTCCGGATCATCAGTCAGTTCGATCATGCGTTGAATGCGGGAGCAGCAATCAATAACTATACTCCGGCATCTCTACGGGAACTGGTAGAGAATAATAAGGCTTTTCAGGAGAAGGTAAAGCATCACGGATATAAGAATGATAAGTACTGCACAGAGGAGGATTAAAGAGAATGAAATAAAAAGTTCCGATCGATCGGAACTTTTTTGCAGCAGGTGATGGGAATCGAACCCACGTGTTCAGCTTGGAAGGCTGACATTCTACCATTGAACTACACCTGCATATTTAGGTTGCATCGGGGTGACAGGATTCGAACCTGCGGCTTCCTGGTCCCAAACCAGGCGCTCTACCAAACTGAGCCACACCCCGAAACATATCACTCACCCTTCGCTTGATTTGTCACAAGCGCAAGTAAGAGTATATCGAATCTGAAAGGATTTGTCAATCACTTTTTTGAAAAAAGTCCGCACCTTGTTAATGGGCTTTTGCTATGGTATACTATATACGATGGCAGTGGTTTTCGTGCTAAAATCTTTTGATCGAAACGGGTAAAGGAATACTACGGGATGAAGAGGAAGATAGCAGTCTGCGCAAACGGATGGAGCCTGGATGCACTGTCCGATGCCATAGAGGGGTTCCGGGAATGTGCAAAAGCGGAGGATTTTGATGTCTTCGTTTTTTTGAGCTTTGCGTCCTACAGTGTGCATCATTCCCTGGTGCGCGGGGAACTGAATATCTATAAGCAGATCAACCCGTCGGATTATGACGGTATTGTCATCTTTTCCAATATGCTCAATTCGGACGAGACCGTCCATTCTCTTTGTAAAAGTGCAAAAGAAAAGCAGGTGCCGGTGATCAGCATTGGCATGGAAGTGGAAGGTGTGCCTTCGATTTTTGTTGGCAATGAAAACGGTATGCG
Organism: Lachnospiraceae bacterium; assembly: GCA_017526985.1. Lineage (GTDB taxonomy): Bacteria > Bacillota > Clostridia > Lachnospirales > Lachnospiraceae > NK4A136. The sequence continues at coordinate 13,746 of JAFXQR010000145.1, read as the reverse complement.
GGAGTTGATCACGCATCTGATCGAAGTGCACCGTGCGAAAAAGATTGTATTTATCGGCGGTACGGAAGACCACGCCGACAGTCAGGAACGCTTGCGTGTGACCAGAGAAGTGATGGAGGCACACGGTCTGAAACTGGGTGATAAGGATGTGGCGTATGGAAAATGGTCCAACCGTCGTGCCATTGATGCGATGGATGAGCTCCTTAAGAGGCGCAAAAAGCTTCCGGATGCCATTGTCTGTGCCAATGATATTATGGCTCTGGCGGTGTGTACGGAACTGGAGAAACGCGGGATCCGTGTGCCGGAAGATGTTGCGGTGACCGGGTTTGATAATACAAAGAACAGCGCGATCTTCTTCCCGGCGATCACCACGGTGCGTGCGGATTACGCAGGGGTGGCGAAGAAGGCTTGCGAGATCATTTATGGCAAAAAGAAGCGTGGATGGAATTCCCAAACCGTTGTGCCCACGATCCCGGTGATCGCGGAGAGCTGCGGTTGCACGAATAACCGGGCTTATGGGGAGCGCAGGCGGGATTATTGCCGTCACTCTTTTCAGCGGGATATTGATGCCAAACTTCTGGAGCAGAATGAACGCGTGATGCGGGAGCGCATTTCGGATGTTTCGGATTATCAGGACATGAAGAATAAACTGCGCAGGCATTATCAGGGGAATCATCAGTTTGAGGGCTCTGCATTCTATCTGGTGTTGAATGATGCATATTTTGTAAATGTCTTGTCGGCGGGGGATGCGAATCAGACCGGAAGTGACGGATTGAAGGGGCTGCTGGATGTGGCTGTGGCCATCAAGGACGACCGGCTGCTGGAAATCGACAAGGTAAGAGCAGACAAGCTGATCCCGGGTTATCAGAAAAAGAAAAATGAGCAGCATGTGTATTTCTTATGCCCGCTGCATTATTACGATCATAACTACGGTTATGTGGTATTTACCGATGAACCCTATGTGTTAAATGACAGCATGATATATCCGTATTTGGAGAAGATGCAGCAGTCTCTTCGTTTGCTGCGCGTCAATCTGCGGTTAAAACTGCTGTATGATAAGGATCCGCTGACCGGACTGTACAATCGTCTGGGTTATGAAAATAAAGTGCTGCCCCTGTATCAGGAGTGTCTGAGCAGACAAAGCAAGCTGACGGTATTTTTCATAGATATCAACTATATGAAAAATATCAATGACAATTATGGCCATGAGCAGGGAGATGTGGCGATCAAGACCGTGGCATTTTCCATTGCGGACTGTCTGCAAAAGGATTGGGCGGCGGTGCGTTACGGCGGTGATGAGTTTTTGATGATCGCATCCAATTGTGGCAAACAAAAGGCGGCTACCGTGAAAATGCGGATCGAGGAGCGTCTGCGGGAACGCGTTGCAGAGCAGCAGCTTCCCTATGAGCTGACGGCAAGCATCGGCAGCGTGACCGCGGATCCGGTGAAACGGCCGGAGGCAAGGCTGAAGGATTATATTAAAGAGGCAGATAACCTGATGTATCAGATCAAGAAAGTGGTGCATGAGAGGCATAACTGATTGACAGAATATTTTATTATGGTAAACTATATGGAGACAATATTGATAGGGAAATAGGGTTCATGTGATATGGAAAAGCCTGTGATCCAGGTGAAAGATTTATATAAAATTTATCGGATCGGTACCAATAAGGTGCGTGCACTGAATGGTGTCGATTTTTCTATTGATAGGGGAGAATTCTGCTGTATCGTCGGTACTTCCGGTTCCGGAAAATCCACATTGCTGAATATGCTGGCAGGTCTGGAAAAGCCTACAAAAGGGCAGATCGTGATCGCCGGCGAACATATCGAGACCAAGAATGAGAGTCAGCTGGTCAATTTCCGGCAGGCGCATGTGGGATTTATTTTTCAGTCCTACAACCTGATGCAGAATATGACGGCCATTGAAAATGTGGCATTGCCGCTGACCTTTCAGGGCGTCAGCAGATGGGAGCGTGAGGCGCGGGCAAAGAAGATGCTCAAGCTGGTGGGACTTGGCAAATATATGCGGCACAAGCCGGGGGAAATGTCCGGCGGACAGCAGCAGCGTGTGGGTATCGCACGGGCGCTGGTGGTGAATCCCGAGATCGTCTTTGCGGATGAACCCACCGGAAATCTGGATTCCAACACCACGCTGGAAGTGCTGCAGCTGATCAAAAAGATCAGCCGTGAAAAGAACCAGACCATGGTGATGGTCACGCATGACAATTATCTGGCGGGCTTTGGCGACCGGATCATACAGATCAAGGATGGCAAGATCATCCGGAATGTAGATAACCGCGAACAGGCTAAGGCACAGATGGATGCGCTGTTAAACCAGACTGCGGCTTCGGCAGAGCAGGAGGCGTCCGGCACAGAGACTAAGAACGGCAGCATCTGGGAAGAAGTAAAAGGATCGGTTACGAACACTACGAATAAGCGAAACGAAGGAGATATATAAGCTATGAGCGGAAAAGCAAAACAGATCGTGGTAAAGAGTATATTGGCATTGTTTGCACTATGGCTGGCATTTACGATCCCGTTCCCGGGAATGGGCATCGAAGGGATGGAAGTGTCCGCATCATTTAATGCGGCACTGCTTGCGACCAAGGATCCGGATAAGATCATCAAAAACGAGGACCGTGAGGTGGCTTATGTCTTCTTAATGGAGCACATCAACAGTCTGGAAGCGCTTTATGATATCTCGCCGGAAGCCCATGCCAAGATGGATGCGGTATTCCATCAGGCCAATGTGTTTATCGCCAACAATGACCTGACCGTGGCACAGTTGGTGGCTTATGTGAGTGAAGTGGAGGCGGATCTGTCCGAGGCGGCACGCATGAATATAGATGGTGCCGAACAATTCTTGTTTTTGAACAATACGGTGGGGATCCCGGCCGGGAAATATAACGAGCCGGTACGCGTGATGCTGTCCGTGATCAACCTGGGCAAGGCAGCTGTGACCGATGTGGTGATCACACCGGTACAGGATACGGATCCGAAGAAATGGCCGTTTGTGATCCAGACCGCGACGGATACCCGTATGATCAAATGCATTTCCGCAGCGTCCACCATCGAAGAAGGCTACCGCCTGCATCAGGATGTGGCCTGGGATTTCATTATCTCTAACGATGCCTATACAGGCACCTATCCGCTGAAATTCCATGCGATGTATTACCGCAACGGCAAGATCGAGGAGACAGATCTGGTCACCTATGTCACAGTGACGGGGCGTCCGGGCAGAACCCTGATCGAAGAGGAAAAGAAGGAAGAGGAGGAAAAACTGCCGCCTTCCACACCGCGTATCATCGTCACCGGTTTTGTGACGGATCCGGAAGTGGTATATGCGGGGGATACCTTCCATCTGACCATCACGGTGCAGAATACTTCCGCGGCGACAACGGTCTCCAATGTGCAGTTTGATCTGAAGGCAGCGACCGAAGGAGATAACAAAGAGACTACCTATGAAGCGTTCCTGCCCACCTCCGGCAGCGCGTCCATCTTTGTGAACAAGATCGCGCCGGGAGAGACGAAGGATCTGAATATCGAGATGACGGCCCGCAGCGATCTGGCACAGAAGCCGTATGTGATCGATCTGAAGGCAAATTACGAAGATACAAAGCACAATCCGTTTTCGGCAACTACCAGTGTGTCCATTCCGGTCAAACAGGAAGCGCGTGTGGATTACGGTGATGCGGAGGTGCTGCCGGAAGCCATTGAAGTGGGCAACCAGTCCAATGTGATGTTCCCGGTATACAACAAGGGTAAGACAACGCTGTACAATGTGCAGGTGGATTTTGAGGGCGATTCCATTGAGGGCGGCAGCACTTTCCTGGGCAAACTGGAGCCCGGGGCCACCGGCAATGTGGATGCTATGATCAACGGTATAGCGCCGACGGAAGACGACGGAACGATTCGTGCCGTGATCTCGTACGAAGATGAGGCAGGCAATGTGACCACGCTGGAAAAAGAGATCAACCTGTATGTGTATGAGCCGGTGTATGATGAAGGTGACTGGGGCATGGAAGATTTCGGCGAAGGCATGGAAGAAGAGAAGTCGTTCCCCTGGGCACCGGTGATCGGCGGTGGTATCGGCGGTCTGGTATTGCTCATTATCATCATCTGTGCGATCGTATCTTCTGCGAAAAAGAAGAAAGCACGCCAGCGGGAATTGGAAGATCTGGATGACTAAAGTGTTTTTGGGTGACAAATTATGAAAATAAGTGATCTGCTCCGGATGAGTCTGGGCAGTCTGTTCAAAAGAAAAGTGCGTACGATCCTGACGGTGCTGGGCGTGATCATCGGTACTACATCCATTGTGGTCATGCTCTCACTGGGTATTGGCATGAAACAGTCCATGCTGGATGAGATGGAGTCGTACGGCAGTCTGACCGCTGTTACCGTGCGGACGCAGCGGGGATATAATGATAACAGTGACAAAAAAAGCGAAGAGCTGCGGCTGGATGACAAGCTGGTGGAAGAACTGTCACATTTGGAACATGTGACCGGCGTCGACCCTAAGCTGGAACTGTATGTGGTCGTCAAAAGCGGGCAGTATATGGGCTATGTAGATCTGGTGGGGGTATCCCAGAGTTTTTTCCGGACTATGAATATCCCCATTGGAGAGGGCGAGTATCCGGCGGATAATGGGGAACTGGAAATCTTCTACGGCAATATGGTGCTGCAGCAGTTTCAGAATGAAAAGACCGGGCGTGGTTACTGGGAGACCGGAGAATTGCCGAATATTGATCTGATGAAGGATCCGTTGTATGTGGTCTTTGATACGGACAGATATCGACAGGGCGGCACTACGGGGGAAAACGGGCAGCCGGTCCCGAAAGCAAAGAAGTACCTCATCCCGACGGCCGGACTGGTGGAAGGCGGCGTGGATGATTACTCGGAATTTTCCTGGGCGGCCTATTGTGATATCGATGCCTTAAAGATGATGCTGCAGCGGGAGTTCAAAGGTCGTGCTATCCCGGATCAGCCACTGCAGAAAAACGGCAAGCCCTATAAAGAGATCTTTTATTCGGAACTGAGCGTCAATGTGGACAATATGGAAAATGTGAGCGCGGTGCAACAGCTGATCAGTGACATGGGCTATGAGACCTATTCCAGTATGGAATGGATCGAGTCGGATATGCAGATCATGAACATCGTGCAGGCGGTACTGGGCGGCATCGGTGCGGTATCGTTGTTCGTAGCGGCCATCGGTATCACCAATACTATGATGATGTCCATCTATGAGCGTACTAAAGAGATCGGTATCATGAAGGTGATCGGCTGTCGGATCCGGGACATCCAGGCCCTGTTTCTGATCGAGGCGGGCTACATCGGCCTGATCGGCGGAACTCTGGGCGTGGGTTTAAGCTACATCCTGTCCGTGGTCATCAACAAGATCATTTCCGGAACGGATATGGGTTTTGATAATATTTCGCGTATCCCGATCTGGCTTGGCGGAGTTTCCGTGGTCTTTGCCATCCTGATCGCCATGGTAGCAGGCTTTTTCCCGTCGGTAAGGGCTATGAAACTAAGCCCCCTGGCGGCGATCCGCGCGGAATAAAAAAAGTAACAAAAAAGTGTAAAAAATCCCCGTATGGGGTGGTGGAATTGCACATTTTCGTGTATAATGAGAGTTGTAAAAAGAGAATGCGAAATGCATCTTAAGGTTCTGGGGGATATATGGAGCAGTCTGAAATCGGAAAAATCTGTCTTCGGTGTATGAAAGTCAGTGATGACATAGGGATCTGTCCGTATTGCGGAAAAGAAAAAGCAGGACAGCAGACCTGGTCAAAAGCGCTTCGGCCGGGCACTATCTTAAATAATAAAATCCTGATCGGCAATATTTTGGGAAAAGGCGGCTATGGCATTACCTATATCGGTTATGACATGCTGCTGGAGTATCCTGTGGCCGTCAAGGAATTCTTCCCGGATGAAATGGTTGACCGTGCAGAGGACGGCAAGACCGTTCTGGTATTGGATGCGGTCAATAAGGAAGAGTACGAAAAAGAAACCAAGGCATATCTGCGTGAGGCACGTATCCTGGCGGAGTTCTCCAAATTCCCCGGTATCGTGGCCATCAAAGACCTTTTCTATGAAAACAACACCGGTTATCTGATCATGGAGTACCTGCGCAGCGGCAATCTGCGTAAGTATATCGATTCCCAGGGCGGCTGGCTTTCCGTGGAGGAATCCTTGCGCCTGATGGAGCCTGTGATCAGCATTCTGGGCAAATTGCATCAATCCGGTCTGATCCACAGAGACATCAGCCCGGACAATATTATGATGGACGATGACGGTTCCATCAAGCTTATCGATTTCGGTGGATCGAGAAAGCTCGGTTTTGCCAACCAGCAGGTATTCCTGGGCAAATGGGGCTATGCACCGCTGGAACAGATGCTTTCCAAACTGTCCGAGCAGGGACCATGGACAGATATTTACGGCATCTGCGCAACGCTCTATAGCATGATGACCGGTGATGTGCCGCAGTCGTCCTATGAGCGTAATGAAAAAGATGAACTGGTCAATCTGGCAGACTATACGATACAGATCGACAAGAAGCTGGCGCAGGCGATCATGAAGGGACTCTCGATGGAGCCGCAGGATCGGCAGCAGACCATTGAAGAACTGTACAAAGACTTGTATGGCATCTATCCGGATGAAAAGACGGGGATGGCACAAGCGGCACCGGCAGGACCGGCCGTGCATCTGCTAAAAGACCGTAACGAGCGCGTATGGTTCGGCGAGTACCCGATGAATGAGATCACCGGGGCACAGCTCGATTCCGATATCGTATATGCGGATTATGATAATGATGATATCGCGGTGGTCGGCGGAGAGCGTTATCTGCGTCTTCCCGTGCTCAAGGAAGAAGAGCAGGATCCCAGAGATATCTTCAATATCCGTAAGAGCTCCAAATCGGAGAAAGAGATCTCCGGTTACCGGTATTTCAAGTTTAATATGCTTTCCTGGAAGGTTCGACAGAACCGCGCCGGGCGTGTGACGCTGCAGACGGAATATATCATTGAATTCCGGCCGTTTGATAAAGACAAATACCTGGTGATGAACGATCGTGAAATCCAGAAGATTCGCACCGGTATCTATTGGGAGAACAGTGAGATCCGTGGCTGGCTCAATTCCCGTTTTGTGCGTATGGCATTTACCGAGGAAGAAAGAGCGCTGCTCAATGCCACTAAGGTGACCACGCCGGTATCGGCATTCTCAGACCGTACGACCTACGACAAAGTGTATCTGCCTTCTATTGAAGAGATCCGCTTTGGTTTTGATATGGATCTGGCGCTGGCACGCGGCACCGGCCGTATCAAGATGGAGCCGGAGGCTGTGCCGTGTTCCCAGTATGTGGCGGCACAGGCAAACAGCATACTGTCACATGCAAGTTATGGTCTGCGTTCCCGCGGCCACATTGATGGCAATGATTCCTATAAGTGCGCGGAGAATTTTGAAGGACACGCGATTGTCGATAACAAACTGTCGCTCTGGAAGCTGAATGAGGCAATAGGCATCCGGCCGGTCATTTGCGTAAATGAGGCCGATATCGTGGAGATGCAATGATATGAGAACCTTTGTACTGAGCGACATTCATGGATACTACAAAACATTTCTGAAAATGCTTGAAGTGATCGAGTTTTCAGATGATGATTTTATGTATGTGATGGGGGATGTGATCGATCGCGGAGATCAGGGGATCTCCATCATCCGGGATATCATGAAGCGCAAAAATATGGAGATGTTTCTGGGCAATCATGAGCTGATGATGCTCAATGCGATTGAGTACCAGCGCAAAAAAGCACAGGGACTCATCTTTGAAGACCCCTTTGATGATCATCTGACACCGTATGAATTGTGGACACATCCGGCGAATGGCGGCAGCCAGACCTTTGCGGATTTTTATGCTCTGGATCAAAAGGAGCAGGATGAGATCGAAGCATTTCTGCGTGGGCTGCGACTGATCAAACGAGTGAAGGTGGCAGGACACAGCTTCCATCTGTCCCATAGCTATTCTTTGGATTACCGTTTCGGTAAGGAACTGTTCTTTAAGGATGTACCGCCGAAAGTAGCGGAGCGTATTGTCTGGGACAGCCTATTTGAACAGGACGGCGATCCGTTTGTGGAACCGGAGGTGTATTCGTTCGGCTATAAATCAGATACTTATGTGGTGGGACATATCTTTACCCAGCGTCTCAATCATGTGGACGAATACGGCAGAGGTATGATCTACAAAAAGAAGAGATTCCGCGGTTATCGGATCATCGATATCGACTGTGGTATGGCTCTGAATAACAAGTCCAGCCGTCTGGGCTGTATGCAGCTGGAAACCGGAGAAGAATATTATGTGCCGTTGATCGCGGAGGTATGACCGGATGAATCTGTTTTCGGATATAGAAAAAGATGAGATTGAACGCATGCTGGTCTGCTCCAGGGCAGTGAAAAAGAAATTGTCTGCAGGTGAATATATCTTTCAGCAGGGAGAGACACCGCAGATGATTTTTTTGTTGGAATCCGGTGAGGCGGCTCTCGTTAAGGATTTTGCATCCGGTAAGCGTAATCTTTTATATACGGTCACGCCGGGGGATGTGTTTGGCGAAGCCTTCCTGTTTGCGGGGCAGTCCCATTACTGGTATGATGCGGTCATGGTCCGGGCCGGAGAGGTGTTGCAGATCCCATGGAAGTTTTTCTACGGTTTCTGTGAGAATGCATGCGGCCATCACCAGATGATCACCCGCAATCTGTTGGAGATCCTGGCAGGACGCAATTTCTCCATGACCAAGAAACTGCATCTGCTCAGTTCTACCTCGCTTAAGGAAAAACTGGCCATCTATTTTCTGGAAAACGCCGATGCCAAAGGACGCGTGGCGTTATCCATGAATCGTGAGATGTTTGCGGATTTCCTTGGGGTGGCAAGACCATCTTTATCCCGCGAATTGATGAATATGCAAAAGGACGGCCTGATCACCGTGGACAAGGAAGAGGTGCAGATCCGCGACCGGGAAGCGTTGGAAAGTTTTTATTAATCTTTGGAGAAATCGATATGAACAACATATTCACGCAGGTAGAGCACTATATGCGCGAAGCCCTGCAGCAGGAACTACCGGAAGTGACGACGACGGATCTGGAAAAGGACGGCGCCGTTTTTTGAGAAAAATACATCGAAAGAAGACAAGAAAAATATTTTTTCAAAACTTTTCAAGAAGTAACATATGTTACAGAAAATTAAGGATCTTCGAGGTATAGTATAGTCAGAAAGAGAAACAGGGAGCCGCGGTAAAAGTGAAATCGCGGGGACCGATCAGGATATGGCAGGTACAGTCATATCGATAACAGACCAAAAGAAGAGGAGGGAATCATCATGGAAGCTAGTACATCTCAGGTAAACAATCTCGTATCCTTACTGGACGGATACGCAAACAAGGGTGGTCATCACCTGAACGTAAATGTTCTGAACCGCGATACCCTGCTGGATGCCCAGAAGCATCCGGAGAACTATCCGCAGCTGACGATCCGTGTATCCGGCTACGCAGTCAACTTCATCAAGCTGACTCCGGAACAGCAGGCGGATGTCATCAGCAGAACATTCCACGAAGCCATCTAAACCAAAGCCCCCGATATTCGGGGGCTTTTTTAGCTATGTGACCAGCCATAGGGACGGTTCTTGTGGTTAGTTTTAAGCGTGTATTTTCGAGCAGATCTTTTCACACCATTTCTCGATGGTATGGTGGAAAAGCGTAGAAGACAAGAGGACAAGTACCAAAAGCAGCAGGTATACGGGGAGCGCGGCGGATGCGACGCTTCCGGTAACGGCGCTCAGACGGTCCATCACGAAATAACCCAGATACTCGATCCAGAGCATGTGCAGCATAAAGACCGGGAAGCAGATGCGTCCCAGAAACTGAAAAGGTCTGGTGGAAAGCAGATCCGGGAGGGAGGCTGCCTGCCACAGGTGCAGCGCGCACAGGATCAGGAAAGCGCCGGCAATGTGCAGCAAAACAGAGGTGCCGTTGTTGCGGGCAACCAGAAATGAAAAGCGCGTGTAGAGTCCTTCCGGATCAACATAGGAAGGATAGCCGCCCATCCACAAGCCGGCCGACAGCAGTAACAGGGACAAGGGCAGCAGGCAGGCTTTTTTCGTAAGCGCAGGGATGCGTTCGCGTAATGTGGCGAAACGATCGTGGCAGGTCAGATCTGCCAGCAACACGCCCAGCACGCCGGCCATATAGTAGTCGAAAAGAATGTCATATTCAAAGAAAACGATCAATAATGCGCTGTAGATAAACGGCATGTACCGGTTTTCTTTGCGTGCCGGTATGGCCAACAGCATGGCAAAAAGCGGCACCAGCAGGAAATAGTGCAGTGTCCAAAAGGGGCCGATCAGCATGCTGTCCACCTTGGTCCACATCAGTACCAGCCCATGCATCAACAGCCCGCCGAAGGAGTAATCAAGTGGTTTGTCAATGTAGTTCATATGCAGGGCATTCAGGACATGTAAAAGGATGAAATTGATCACACAGACCGAAAAAGCCGGCAGCATCAGGCGGGGATAACGTTTCAGGATCATGGTGCCCACGCGGTTGCGCAGCTTGTCTTCCGGCGTGCGCATGATCTGGCATGCCGGTAAATAAGCGGAGATCAGCAGAAACAGACACACCCAGAAATTGCCGTTGAGAAACACTCCGTAGGGTTTGTAGGATAATAATGTATCAATGCCGCCGGGCAGGAGAGATGGCATCTCGGTACCAAAATAACTGGCTTTGAAAAAAGCCAGGAAAAAATGGTGTGTAAAGACGTCAAAACATGCGAGACCTTTCAGTCCATCCAGCCATGGAAGACGGGAGGTGGTCTTTGCCGCTGTTTTTTGCTCGGCGGATTCTGTGTTTTTTGTTGTATTCTTTGCCATATCCGTGATTTTAGCAGTATCCGCATGCGTTGTCAAACCATCGGAAAAGTGGTATCTTTAGAAAGCGAAAAAAGTAAAAGAATAGCAGAGATCCCGGCTCTGTAACGAAAAGGGATGATGAACATGAAAACAAAATGGAACAGTTTACTCGGAACCCTGGCATTGGGGACATTGCTGGGAGGATGCGGAGCAACACGGGCAGTGGAGAGCACGCCGGAACCGACGCAGGCGGCAGAAGGTGTGACGGATGTGACCGCAGCGGAACCGACGCAGCCGGAGAAGACGCCGGTACCGACGGAAACAGAAGCTGCAGAGGAGCCGTACGCAGATGCGGTGACCGTACGCATTGGTTCCCTGAAGGGACCGACCTCCATCGGCTTACTGGAACTGATGCATGCATGTGAGAACGGTGAGGCATCACAGGAATATGAATTTACCATGGAGACGCAGGCGGATGCTTTGCTGCCCAAGATGATCTCCGGGGATCTGGATATCGCGCTGGTGCCGGCCAATGTGGCAAGTGTGCTGTACCAAAAGACGCAGGGTGGTGTGGAAGTCATTGATATCAATACTCTTGGCGTGCTGTACATGGTCAGCGGTGATGATACGATCACGAGCGCGGCGGATCTGGCAGGGCACACGATCTATACCACCGGAAAAGGTACCACGCCGGAATATGTGTTGGGACATATTCTGGAAGGCAATGGCGTGGACGCGCAGGTGGAATATAAATCCGAAGCTACGGAAGTCGCGGCGGTACTGGCAGAAGATCCGACTGCGGTTGGTATGCTGCCCCAGCCGTTTGCGACTGTAGCGTTGAAGAAAAATGACAGTCTTTCCGTCGTGCTGGATATGACGGCGGAGTGGGAAGCGCTGGATGCGGATTCGGCACTGGTGACCGGTGTGACCATTGCGCGCAGGGCGTTTGTGGAAGAACATCCGCAGACAGTGGAGACGTTTCTGGCAGAGCATGCGAAGAGCTCCGATTATGCAAAGGCAAATGTGAGTGATGCGGCAGAATGGATGGTGGCGCAGGGGATCCTGGAGAATGCGCAGGTGGCGCAGGCCGCGATCCCGTATTGCAATCTGGTCTGCCTTACGGGGACGGAGATGCAGACCAAACTGGCTTCCTATCTGTCGGTACTGTTTGCGGCGGATCCGGCATCGGTAGGCGGGGCGCTTCCGGAAGAGGATTTCTATTACATTGCAGAATAAGAAAACAACCGGAAAAAAAATCGGCCGCAAGGTTCTGATCGTAACGGGATGGCTCCTGCTCTGGCAGGTCATCGCCTGGGTGGTGCACAACCCGATCTATTTTGCCGGACCGGTCGAGAGTGTAAAGGAACTGCTGCGGCAAGCGGGAGAGAGCGTATTCCGGCAGGCCGTGGCGGCTTCTTATGCGCGCATTATGGCAGGAATGCTGCTGGCCGGTGCCGTGGCGTATCTGCTGGCATTTGCGGCGTGGCGCATACCTTTTGTTGAAGAGCTGCTACAGCCCTTTGTTTCTTTTATCCGGTCTGTGCCGGTGGCTGCTGTGGTGGTGGTATTTCTGATCTGGTCCGGAGCGGAGTATCTGGTATTTTATATCAGTTTTATGGTGGTATTCCCAAATCTGTATGGCAATCTGCTGACGGGGCTGAAGAAGGTGGAACCGCAGATGAAGGAGATGGCGCAGGTGTTTCGCGTTCCGTTTTGGAAACGGTTGCGTTGTATCTACCGGCCGGCATATCTGCCCTATCTGAAGACGGGGGTTTCCTATTCGGTAGGCATGTGCTTCAAATCCGGTGTGGCTGCCGAGATCATCGGATTGCCGGATCGTGCCATCGGTACCAGGCTGTATATGGACAAGATCTATCTTAATACCGCCGGTGTCTTTGCCTGGATGGCGGTCATCGTTTTTCTGAGTTTTATCACGGAACGGCTGCTCTCAAAACTGGTCGGATGCTGTCCGGTGCCGAAGGCGTGTAATTGGGCGCAGGCAAGGGAGACGTCCCCTACAGGGATCGCTCTTGAAAAAACAGAGAAAAGCTATGCGGGCCGGAAGGTGCTGGACATATCGGAATGCAAAGTACCGGCGGGGGAGAGCGCGTGTATCTGCGGACCTTCCGGCAGCGGCAAGACAACGCTTTTGCATATCCTTGCAGGGCTTATTCCGGATGACAGAGGCCAAAAGTGTTCTGCAGTGGTCTCCATCTGCTTTCAGGAAAACCGGCTTTGGGAAGAGGCGGATGCAGAGGTGAATCTGTGGCTGGCGGGATGCGATGAAAAGAGCGCCGGTGAATTGTACAAACTGCTTCCAAAAGAATTGTGCAAAAAGCCGGTCCGGGAGCTGAGCGGAGGAGAAAAACGCAGGGTAGCACTGGCCCGTGCGGTACTGGCTCCGTCGGAATGGCTGCTTTTGGATGAGCCGTTTACGGGGATGGATGAGGCACTTCGGAAAGAGGCGATCCTCTGGGTGCTCGCGAATCAAAAAGGGCGGCCGATCCTGGCGGCAACCCACGAAGAAGAGGATGTGGCATTGCTTGGTGCAAGGAAGCTTGAACTGGATCTGAACTAAATTTAAATGAGAGTTGAATGGAATTAAAATTGAATATACAATTTGACATTAATGAATAAAAAAATGCAACAAAAATAGGCTTTTTTACGGAAAGAAAACCGTCTTATTTCTTGAAAATTATGGCATATTATACTATAATCTCATCTTTGACACCTAAAAAGCCGCATTCTCAATAAACACAAGGGATTGCGGCTTTTTTTGATGCATGTGAAATGCGTATATACTTCTTATAAGGCTCAGAGGCCTTTTGATCGCCGGATGATACCAGCCATGGATTTGG
>JAFXQR010000144.1 GCA_017526985.1 Lachnospiraceae bacterium | reverse complement strand
GTGATGCCCCGGTTATTTTTTGGGATAAAATCCGGTTTGTTTCGTTAATAATATGAAGCCGAAAACATCGCTCTGATTGACATAACTTGACCGGAGTGATATAGTCAACATCCTAGGGGATCATGATTCCTTAGGGAGATTTTCAAGGAGAAAAAAGTATGGAGATCGTATTTACCGCCCTGATGGCAGCCGTGATCGCGTTTGTCGGAACATTTATATTATTGAAGCTGAATCTTCCGTTTTTACCCAAAGACGGGGGCAAGACAGCGGTGACACCGGATGGCAAGATCGTGGAAGTAAACTCGGCGTCCCGGGGTAAGACCACCGGCGTCGGTCTTCTGTTCACACTGGTCTGGTATATCGTATCCATTGCGTTATATGGGTTTTATGAGGGGATCAATGTTCCGTTTTTGATCAATGTGGGCCTGCTCTTTGCCATGACCATGGCGGGCTATCTGGACGACCGTGCCGCAGTGCATTGGCGGGATCTGCTAAAAGGGGAGCTGGACCTGATTATTGCGATCGGTGTGACGGCGGCATTCATGTTTTATAACGATACGGAAGTTTACTTCTTTACATGGCATATGACACTGCATCCGGTGGCTTATGTGGCATTGGCGATCGTAATGCTCTGGTGCTCGGTAAATGTGACCAACTGCAGCGATGGTGTAGATGGTCTGTGCGGCGGCGTAACAATCGTGGAATGTATCGCGTTTTTCCTAATCTTTCCGGAACTGCCGAAGGAATATGGCGGCATGGCTTTGGGATTGGCGGGAGCTTTGATCGCTTATCTGTGCTTTAACTGGTTTCCGAGCTCTGTGCTTATGGGTGACGGCGGTTCCCGGCCCATCGGTCTGTTCTTGGGCATGCTGGCGATGCAGAGCAAGCATCCCTTCGCTTTGCTGCTGCTGTCCTTCGTGTTCATCTTTGACGGTGGCGTTGGACTGGTCAAGGTGTTCTTAAAGAGAAGATTCAAGATCGTGATCCTGGAAAAAGTACGCTATCCGTTCCATGACCAGATGCGGAAAAACTGGAAGTGGAATGTGCCGAATACTTCACTTTGCGCGATCGGTACGGAGGCAGTCTGTTCCGTGATCTGCGGAGTACTGGTGATGCTGTTTGGCTGAGCATTGGTTGAATTTTACAGTGGGAAATAGTATAATATTGGCTGTTGTTTGATAGATTTGAGTGGAGAGCATCGAAAGGATGAGAGTCGGCAGATGGACGGGCGTTCTGGCCAGCATAAGCATAGCATTTGAATTGGGCGCTTGTGAATTTATGGGATTGACAACTGGAGAACCACCGGCACCGCCGGCAGAACTATCCGTGAGTGCGGATGAGATCCGACTGGAAGAGGCAGCGCCTGCAGCCCTGGGGTTTGATGTGGTTGGGGATGCCGGAGAGATCCATGTGGGGCCGGAAGAACCGGTGGTGGAAGAACCTACACCCACGGAGGCAGAGACCGTATCGGAAGATGCGGCGACGGAAGAGGGCGTTTCCGAAAACAGTGCTTCGGAAAATGCAGCAACAGCTTCTGCCGGGGATGGAGCGTATGACCTTACCGCACTCAAAAAAATGAATTTTACCGAAGAGCAGATGGCGCAGATCCTGGCGTTTTATGACGGAGCAGTATTCGCGGGAGATTCCGTGCTGCTTGGTTTCCGAAATTATGCGGGCAAGAGTTCGGATGGTTTTTTGAAGAGTTTGAAGTTTCTGGCGGCAGGCTCATTTTCACTGCACAATGCCTTCTGGCCGGTGAATGACAAGAGCGTGCATCCGCTGTATCAGGGCGAGCAGCATCCGGTTTGGGAGTCCATCCAGATGATGGGGGCAAAAAAGGCGTTTTTGTTCTTTGGCATCAATGATGTGAGCCTGGGAATGGATGATTCGATCGCGCTTTATCCGCAATTGATCGACAAGATTCGGGAACTGTCGCCGGACATCGAGATCACGATCATTTCCGCGACCTACACCTTAAAGGGGGCAGGCACGAGAGGTCTGAACAATACCAATCTGGCGAAGTTTAACGAAGCCATCAAAGCACAGGCGGAGGAAAACGGCTGGGGCTATATCGATATGGCTACCGTGCTTTCGGACGGTGAAGGCAATCTGGCTGCGCAGTACTGCAGTGACGGATTTGTACACGAGACGGCGGCGGCGTATGAGGTGTGGACGAAGATGCTGATCCGTTATGCGGCAGATCAGCTGGGCTTTGAGACACCGGAAATGGAAGAAATCCTGCAGAAGGTACCGGAGGCCGAAGAGGCGGTATCGGAAAATGCGGCTGAAGAAACGACAGAACAGCCGGAGACTGCAGAGGATGTTTCGGAAGAGAAAACAGAGGAGAGCGTTGCGGTGGAGGAAACACCGGCAGCGCAGTAAGAAAACAGTGTTTTGCAAATCAGCAAAACGGGAGGAGAAGATTATGAAAAAGAAATCTGTAGTGATATGTGGTCTGGCTATGGCATCTGTGATGCTGTGCCTGGGCGGATGCACGGAGCAGCAGACACCGGAGAACGGAAATGCGGCGCCGACAGCAACTGCTGAAGTGACGGAAGCGGCAGCACCAACGGAAGAGGCACCGGCAGCAGAGGCAGCATTGCCTACCGATATCTATGATGTGATCAAAAGCACCTATGAGCTGCCGGAGATGTACGAAGCAGATGCCGACTGGCTGATGAATTACTACGGCATTGACGCAGCGATGCTTTCCGACTATATTTTCGCAGAAGGGGACGAGGTTCACGCGGACCGTGTGATCATTCTGAAGGTTGCGGATGAGGCAAACATTCCGACCATCGAAGAAAAACTGAACAATGTACTGGGGCAGCTGTCTTCTCCAGATATGCTTTCCTATCTGCCGGAGCAGGCGGATATGATCAAGGCGGCATCCGTAAAGAAGCAGGGAGATGTGCTCTATCTCGTGATCTCACCGGATATGGCAGGGATCGAAACACTGATCAAGAACGGACTGGCAGGACAATAAGAGAGTAGCGGTATGG
The DNA here is from genome assembly GCA_017526985.1 of Lachnospiraceae bacterium. Taxonomy (GTDB): domain Bacteria; phylum Bacillota; class Clostridia; order Lachnospirales; family Lachnospiraceae; genus NK4A136. Next base: position 11,041 of record JAFXQR010000144.1, on the reverse strand, counting down.
TATTCAGCAGTGTGCCGTTTTTGTTCTTCTTTTTACCGGCATTCCTAATCTTATACTATCTATTTCCCGGCAGGGCAAAGAATTATGTCCTGCTGGTTTTTAGTTTGGTCTTTTATGCGTGGGGCGAGCCGGTCTATATCCTGCTGATGCTGCTATCCTCTTTTGTGGATTATCTGGATGGTCTCCTGCAGGAAAAATTCGGTACGACACTTCTGCGCAAGCGGATCTTTCTGGCGATCGCGCTGATCATCAATTTTTCATTATTGGCTTATTTTAAATATGCGGATTTTGCGGTGGGGATCTTTAACCGCGTGAGTCCCTGGACGGCGACGCTGCCCGGCGTGGCACTGCCGGTGGGCATCAGTTTTTATACCTTCCAGACCGTGAGCTATTCTATTGATGTTTATAAGGGAAGGGTGAAAGTGGAGCATAACTATCTGTCTTATCTGACTTATGTGTCCATGTTCCCGCAGCTCATCGCCGGCCCCATTGTGCGTTTTTCTACAGTGCAGGAAGAACTGCATAAAAGGGAAGTGAATGAGAGCGGCTTCGTACGAGGGATGAAGCGTTTTCTGCCGGGACTGTTACGTAAGGTACTGATCGCCAACCAGATCGGCGCTCTGTGGGATACGATCCGTGTGGCAGATGATATTTCGATCGTCACGGCATGGCTCGGACTTCTGTGTTTTACCCTGCAGCTGTATTATGATTTCAGTGCCTATAGCGACATGGCCATTGGTTTGGGCTGGATGCTGGGATTTCACTTCCCGGAAAACTTTATCTATCCGCTGAGTGCCACATCCGTTACGGATTTCTGGCACCGCTGGCACATCTCGTTATCGACCTGGTTTCGCGATTATGTCTATATCCCGCTTGGGGGCAACCGTGTGGGTGTGGCGAAACACCTGCGCAATATGTTTGCCGTATGGTTCCTGACCGGGTTATGGCATGGGGCATCCTGGAATTTTGTTTTGTGGGGATTGTATCACGGCATTTTACTCACTCTGGAAAAATATGTGTGGGGCAAAGGCCTGGCGAAACTGCCGAAGTTTTTGCAGCATCTGTATGCCATCGTGATCGTGGTATTCGGTTTCGGTATCTTTACCTTTGATGATCTGGGAGAGATGAAACAGTATTTTGTGCAGCTCATCGGCCTGCCGGGAAATGCGTTTTTGGGCAGAGAGTTTGGCTGGTATGCCGGAAATTACCTGCCGTTTTTGCTGACGGCTATTGTGCTGGCCTTTCCGGTATATCCCTGGTTTCAGAAGAAACTGGCAGGCGCCAATGCGTATCGCCGCAACCTCTATACCACTTGCGGAGCCCTTTTGCTGATCGCATTGTTTATGGTAGCGGTAGCCAGCCTCGTGCGCGACACCTACAACCCGTTTTTATATTTTCGTTTTTAAGCCTTCCGGGGAACACCTGCCTTCCCCCCTTTGGGGGGAAGGTGCCCGAAGGGCGGATGAGGGGCACCCTTCGGCCATACGGTAAATAAAAGATTTTATAGATTTAATACAGACAACTATGGAAGAACAAAAAAATCAGGCGACAACTGAACAAGCGGAAAAACAGATCACCCTTACCGACCGTGTGGTGGTCTATCTGATCTGTGCTATGATCCTGTGCTTTGGCATAGCTTTCTTTGTGACACCAAAAAAGGAGTTTTCGGAGAGTGAGAACCGTACGCTGGCGAAGGCACCGGAGTTTACCTTTGAAAATGTTAAGAGCGGAAGATTTATGGACGGCATCGGTACTTATACTGCCGATCACTTTCCCATGCGTGACAGGTTCTTAAGTATCATGACCGAGACAGAGCGGCTGAGCGGACGCAAAGAGATCAATGGCGTGTACCTGGCACAGGACGGCTCATTGATCGAGGTGTATGATGCGCCGGTGAATACACAAAAGCAGATCGCGCAGTTTACGAAGCTGGCGGAAAATGTGGAAAATGCAGATTGTTATCTTATGTTGGTTCCGACGGCAGTAAGCATCTATGCGGACAAGCTGCCGGAGAATGCACCGGACGCCGAGGCACAACAGTTTGAGGGGATGCGTACCGCATTCCCGATAAAAGGGATATCCCGGCTGACGCAGAATAAGGTGATCTGTCAGATCTATGCAGCGATGCCGAAGAAGATGCATACGATCTATGTGACGGATCTGTTACATGCGGATGCACAGTGGACATTACAGGCCGGTGGTGAGAATGCAGCGGCCAGACGCTTATACTATCGTACGGATCATCACTGGACGACCTACGGCGCTTATGTGGGGTATCAGGAGTTTTGCATGGCAGCCGGATTCGAACCGGTAGCTTTAACAGACTACACAGCGGAAGTGGTATCCGAGGATTTTCGCGGAACCATTTATTCCAAATTAAATGATCCGTATTTCGGCACGGATACGATCATTTCCTATTCCGATCCGGATTGGAAACTTACGGTAGAGTATTCCGATACCAAAGAAGTGACAGATACCATATACAATCCGGAATACTTATCCCGGAAGGATCAGTATTCCTATTTCTTAAACAATATCCATCCGATGGTCACCATCACGAATGATGCGGTTTCGGATGGTGCCATTGCCGTGGTCAAAGACAGCTATGCAAACTGCTTTGTGCCGTTCTTGCTGAATCATTATCACACCGTCTATGTTTTCGATACCCGCTACTACAAAGGCGGCCCGTCGAAATTCATCAATGAGCATCCGGAGATCACGGATGTGCTCATCCTTTACAACATGAACACTATCGATAACGACACCGGCATCGGAGGTATCTATTAAAAATGAGTACATCAGAGACAACACAACTGCAGCCGAAGAAAGTATCGGATTCGGTCACAAAGCAATTCCATGTAGTGATGCACGAGCATATCAATGGCATCAATCGTCTGTTTGGCGGGCAGTTGCTTTCGTGGATCGATGAGATTGCCGCGATCACGGCCAAACGGCATTGCGGCAGAGATGCGACAACGGTGGCGGTAGACAATCTGCAGTTCAAATCCGGTGCCTATCTGAATGACCTGGTGGTACTGGTGGGAAAGGTGACCTATGTGGGGAATACTTCCCTGGAGGTACGGGTGGACTCCTATGTGGAGACCAATGACGGGACCAGACATCCCATCAACCGGGCATATTTTGTTATGGTCTGTATGGGAGAGAATGACCGGCCGACCAAAGTACCGCCTCTGATCTTGGAGAATGAGTCGGAGCAGTATGAGTGGGAGAACGGAAAAAAACGCAAAGAACTGCGGGAACAACGCAAAAGGGAAGGATATTGAGGATGGATCAGAACAAAGGATTACTGGAATTTTTGGACCGCAGCCCGGTGAATTTCTGGGCGATCGAGAATATGCGCAGGGAGCTGGAGCAGAACGGAGCAATCAGGCTTTCGGAAACAGAGAAATGGGAACTGAAGGCAGGCAAGTCCTATTATGTTACCAGAAACGGTTCCGCATTGATTGCTTTTCGGATCCCGAAAAAAGAAGCTAACGGTTTTCAGATCATGGCCAGCCACTGCGATTCGCCGACTTTTCGGATCAAGACCAATCCGGAGCTTGCAGTGGAGCAGAAATATGTGAAGCTGAATGTGGAAAAATACGGCGGTATGATCTGTGAGTCCTGGCTGGATGTTCCGTTGTCCGTAGCAGGGCGGGTATTGGTGCGTACGAAGGAAGGCATTGAGAGCCGGCTGGTATGTGTGGACCGGGATCTGCTGATTATTCCAAGGCTGGCCATCCATATGAACCGTGAGGCAAATGACGGTGTCAAGATCAATGTACAGAAGGATATGCAGCCCCTCTTTGCGGAAGCCGGAGAAGATGTGAAGGGAAGCTTCCTGCGGCTCATCGCAGAAGAATGTGACGCGGATCCGGAGCAGATCCCGGAGACAGAACTGTATCTGTACAACCGGGTAAAGGGAACGCGATTTGGCTTAAAGAATGAGTTTATCGCCAGCGGACGGCTGGACGATCTGCAGTGCGCCTATGCTTCACTGCAGGGGTTTCTGAGCGCAAAGGCAGGAAAGAGCATTGCCGTACATTGCGTGTATGATAATGAAGAAGTGGGAAGTACCACCAAGCAGGGGGCGGCATCCACCTTCCTTTCGGATGTGTTGCACCGCATCAACACGGCTTTGGGTGGTACGGAAGAGGATTATCACCGCCTGGTGCGTGGCGGCTTTATGGTATCGGCAGATAATGCCCACGCCGTACATCCCAATTATCCGGAAAAAGCAGATCCCACCAACCGGCCGTACTTAAACGGCGGCATTGTGATCAAGTACAGCGCCACTCAGAAATATACAACGGACGCGGTATCCGGCGCGATCTTCCGGGAGCTGTGCCATATGGCGGAGGTACCGGTGCAGGAGTTCCACAACCGTTCGGATATGATCGGCGGTTCTACCCTGGGCAATATTTCCGGCGCGCAGGTGCCCATCAATACCGTGGATATCGGGCTGCCGCAGCTGGCGATGCACTCGGCCTATGAGACGGCGGGCGCAAAGGATACGGAATACCTGATCAAAGCAGCACAGATATTGTTCTCGACATCCATCCGAACCGACGGGGACGGCTGCTACCGCATCGAAAAATGAGGATTGGAAAAAACTTGCTTTTCCCCGGTGGATGTTATAAACTAATGCACTGGTGGGGCATTTTGCCCGTAAGAGGATAAGCGGCGCAGGGGAAGGCCGCAGGAGAGCAAACAAGATAAAGGAGTGTAAAAATGAGCAAGAGTTTTGAGGATCTGTTGTCGAAGGTGTCTTCCGTAAGTACCAAGAAGGTTTCCGTAGCATGCGCACAGGACAGTGCCGTACTGGAAGCAGTAGATGTAGCAAAGAAGAAGGGTATCGCAGATGCGATCCTGGTAGGCGACAAGGCAAAGATGGAGTCCATCGCAAAAGAGATGAACATCGACCTGGCCCAGTTCGAGATCATTGACGAGCCGGATATGATCGCTGCAGCACACAAGGCAGTAGAGCTGGTACATAACGGCAAAGCAGATATGTATATGAAGGGTATCATCGATACCAAGAATTTCTTAAAGAGCGTATTGGACAAGGAAGTGGGTCTGCGTACCGACAAGACTCTGTCTCATGTATGTGTATTTGAGATCAAAGGCCATGAAGGTCTGCTGTTCTTAAGCGATGTGGCATTCATTCCGTATCCGACACTGGATGATAAGGTAGCGATCATCAACAACACTGTAGAGATCGCTCAGGCTTGCGGTATCGCCGAGCCGAAGGTAGCTCCGGTGGCTGCAGTCGAGGTAGTGAATCCGAAGATGCCGGCAACCGTTGAGGCAGATGAGCTGACCAAGATGTGTGCAGAAGGCAAGATCACCGGCTGCGTTGTAGACGGACCGCTGTCTCTGGACCTTGCGATCGATCGTGAAGCTGCAAAACACAAGGGCGCAGAAGGCCGCAAGATCGTTGGTGATGCGGATGTGATCCTGTTCCCGGATATCCACGCAGGCAACCTGGTTTACAAGACCCTGACCCATCTGTGCGATTGCAAGAACGGTAACATCATGACCGGTACCAAGGCTCCGGTCATCCTGACCAGTCGTTCCGATTCCACCGAAGTGAAGGTGAACTCTCTGGCACTGGCAGCCATCGTAGCTGAGCATTTCCAGAATGCATAAATCAAACGACTAAGGAACCGACAGCCATTTGCGGCAGCAATGCAGTGAATGGCTGTTTTTCTGTAATTTATACGCAGTAACAAAAATCATTGCCGATATGTAAAACATATAACGAGCAAACGCGCGGATATCTTAAACATGAAAATGCAGATAATTGCGTTTGTGAGTTTAACAAAGCAGAGAGGATATCGTATGAATATCGTATTACATCAACCCGAGATCCCACACAATACCGGCGCTATCGGGCGTACCTGTGTGGCAACCGGCACCAAACTGCATCTGATCGAACCGCTGGGTTTTCGTCTGACCGAGCAGGCAGTCAAACGCGCCGGGATGGATTATTGGGACCAGCTGGACTATGCCCGGTATCTCAATTACGAAGACTTTTTGGAGCGCAATCCCGGGGCAAAGATCTGGTACGCGACCACCAAGGCAAAGTATTGCTATACCGATGTGGCGTACGGCCCGGAGGACTATATTATGTTCGGCAAGGAGAGTGCCGGCATTCCGGAAGAGATCCTGGTGGATCACGAGGAGCAGTGCATCCGTATCCCCATGCTGCCGACCATCCGCTCCCTGAATCTGGCCAATTCTGCCAGTATCGTCCTTTATGAGGCACTGAGGCAGCAGGGCTTTGCCGGGATGGAGCAGGCCGGAGAACTGCATCGTCTGCATTGGAAGGGACAGTGATACATTCAGAAAACCGAAAAGGCAACCTGCAGTAGCATGTATTTCAAGCCGGATTGGTAGAAAACCATCCGGCTTTTGCGGTATGATACAGGCAGAACCGTTGTACAGGCAACTGATGAGAAAGCGGGGGAGGGATTATGTCATCAAATTTCATAGAAATAGCAAAGATTTCATGTATTATTTTGCCGATCCTTTTTGGAATGCATAAGGTATGCCGGATTTTGATCGAAAAGAAGTATCCCACGATCATGTTGTATCAGCCGGAGCAGGGGCGGGCCGAAGTAAGACTCTTTCGACTGGGAAAATTCGGCGGTATGAGATATGACGATTATGATTTTTGGGAAGGAGACGGTGTAGGTAAGTTGTATCAGCCGCAAGAGTTATTGGGGTTGCTGATCCTTACGTTTTTTATAGGACATGTAGTGTCCTTTCTTTTGGATTCGGATCTGCATACGATGAAGATTTTGATGTTCGGGTTTGCAGCGGTAATTGATCTGGGGATCTTTGCGTTTGCTGCCACAGGAAGACATCAGGCCTACATAGCGCTGCGAAAATATATTCGAAATAAAGATGCGCAGCAGGAGCCAATGCCGGAAATGGGCGTTGTATATGATACCAAGCCGGCAGAGGATATGTGCATGGCGGGATTGGATCAGGAAGGAATGATGGCGCACTTTCCGCTGCTCCCGAAGGAGGAGATCTGGAGGATTTACAGGGAATCCGTAGTCAAAAAGTTTGACCGGTATCAGAGAAAGAGAACGACTGCTGCGGTAATACTTGTGATGACGATTGGCGTAGTGATAGCAGGTTTTGCGATCACAAAACAACCGCTCGTTGCAGGTGGCGGTGTACTGTTTCTGCTCGTAGAAGGGATCATTATGGGAATTTGCGGAGTGGAGTCCTGCCCGTATTGCGGCAAAGGCAGGCGCTCCGGCGAGGATTATTGCTGGAATTGTAAGGGCGCAATGACCAAACGTGCGATCATTCTTTTTAAGCAGGAGAATTTCGAAACTCCTGCGGATCAGACACTGCAGGACTTGTAAAAAATGCGTTTTTTCTCGGGGCTTGGAAAAACTTCGGAAAAGTGATATAGTAGTGAGCGTATGAACAGAAGACGGCACGAACGGGCCGGAACCAATTGGAAAAAGGAGACTTTAACATGGCAAAGTTATTGATCATCAATCCGGGATCCACATCGACCAAGATCGGTGTGTTCGAGGATGAGGAACTGTTATTTGAGGAGACCCTCAGACATTCCACCGAAGAGATCGCACAGTATGCGACCATCGTGGACCAGAAGGATTTCCGTAAAAAGATCATTATGGACTTCATCGCATCCAAGGGTGTGAAGGTAGAAGATCTGGCAGCAGTAGTAGGCCGCGGCGGTATGTTAAAGCCGATTCCGGGCGGTACCTATCCGGTATCCGACGATCTGCTGGAGGATCTGAAGATCGGTAAGCAGGGCCAGCATGCTTCCAACCTGGGCGGTATCCTGGCAAGAGAGATCGCAGACAGCGTAAACATCCCGTCCTTTATCGTTGACCCGGTAGTTGTGGACGAGCTGCAGCCGCTGGCAAGATATTCCGGTGTACCGGAGCTGCCGCGTACCAGTGTATTCCATGCACTGAACCAGAAGGCAGTAGCAAAGCGTTATGCAAAAGAGATCGGTAAGGATTATAAGGATCTGAACCTGATCGTGGTACATATGGGTGGCGGTGTTTCCGTCGGCGCACACAAGAACGGTCGTATCATTGATGTGTTCAACGCACTGGACGGTGACGGCGCATTCTCACCGGAGCGTGCCGGTGCAGTACCTCCGGGGGCACTGGTTAAGCTGTGCTTCTCCGGCAAGTACGATGAGAAGACTATCTACAAGATGCTGGTTGGTAACGGCGGCTTTAATGCATACCTGGGGACCAATGATGCTCGCGTGGTAGAAGAAAAGATCAAAGAAGGCGATAAGAAGGCGGAAGAAGTATACAACGCATTCATTTATCAGATCAGCAAGAATATCGGCGCACAGGCAGCGGTTCTGGAAGGAAAGGTAGACCAGATCATACTGACCGGCGGTATCGCATATTCCAAGCTGGTAGTTGCAGAGTTTACCCGTAAGGTAAGCTGGATCGCACCGCTGACCGTATATCCGGGTGAGGACGAACTGCTTGCGCTGGCACAGGGCGGCTTACGCGTGCTGAACGGCGAAGAAGAAGCAATGAAGTATTGAGAATCCGTAAAAAAATGATCGCAGGCCGGCTCCGAATAAGGGCCGGTCTGTTTGTATATGGGAGGTTTCGAAATGGAAGATCGATTAAGCGGCAATCGTATCATAGAAGAGGCCATTTCGGCGCTGCACGAGAACGGTGGTGTGCAGGCATTGGAAAATGTGGCAGAGGCGTTTCGGAAGCGCATGGAGGAAGGTGCGGATCTGGTGATCCCGGTCATGCAGCCGGAAGCCGAGGTGAAGAGTATGCGCCCGGGGAAACAAAACAGTACCGGTCTGCCGGACCTGCGCCTGCAGCAGATGCAGGGGGATGACGGCAAGCGCTGGAATGTGGCATTTACCTCGCTGGAAGAGGCGAATAAGGGACAGAAGAGCACCACGGTTACGATCCCGATGGAAAATGTGTTGAACGGCGCAAAGGACTTTAAGCAGGAAGCGGGGATCGTGATCAATCCCTTCGGGAAGATGTTTCTGTTCTCCAAAGAACTGATCGCAAAGACACTGGCAGGAGAGAAGACCGTGCCGGTGGAGAATAAACTGCTCTTTGATATCGGCGATATCACGAAGCTGGATATCGAATGTATCGTAAACGCGGCTAATTCCAGTCTGCTGGGAGGTGGTGGCGTGGACGGCGCGATCCACCGTGCAGCAGGGCCGGAGCTGCTGGAAGAATGCCGGGAACTGCACGGCTGTAAGACCGGGGAGGCCAAGATCACCAAGGGGTATCGTCTGAAAGCGAAACATATCATTCATACCGTAGGACCTGTCTATCATGGCAAAGAAAGCGATGCACAGTTTTTGGCGGCCTGCTATCAAAATTCTTTGGAGCTGGCACGGCAGCACAACATCCACAGTATTGCGTTTCCGGCCATTTCCACCGGGATCTACGGCTATCCGAAGGAAGAAGCGGCGACCATCGCATTGGCCGTGGCGGCAGGCTGGATCGCCCAGCACAGGGATTACGGCATGGTGATCGTATTCTCATGTTTTGACCGGGAGACTTATGATATCTATCAAAAAGTATTGAAGGAAAATGCCTGATAGACTCCGAATAGATCAGGAAACAGAAATATTTGCTTTTTGGACAGATTTCTGCTATTATAGTACCTTGTATGGTTATGGGTGGAAGTTTGCCCTGACATGCGAAACTCAGAAATGAAGAAAGGATGTATGAGAGATCATGGCATCATTGATCGATAAGATATTTGGTACCCACAGTGAAAGAGAACTGAAGCGTATCAAACCTATCGTAGACAAGATCGAATCCCTGCGCCCGCAGATGCAGGCACTGTCGGATGAGGAACTGAAGGCAAAGACTGAAGAGTACAAGAAGCGTTATAAGGACGGGGAATCGCTGGATGATCTGCTTCCGGAGGCGTTTGCAACCGTGCGGGAAGCAGGTAAGCGCGTGCTGAATATGGAGCATTTCCGTGTGCAGCTGATCGGTGGTATCGTACTGCATCAGGGACGTATCGCCGAGATGCGTACCGGTGAAGGTAAGACACTGGTTTCCACACTGCCGGCATACTTAAATGCACTGGCAGGAGAGGGTGTATGCGTTGTCACCGTCAACGACTATCTGGCCAAGCGTGATGCAGAGTGGATGGGACAGATCCACGAATTTCTGGGATTGAAGGTCGGCGTGATCCTGAATGATATGAAGTCGGACGAGCGCCGTGCCGCATATAATTGCGATATTACCTATGTGACGAATAACGAGCTCGGTTTCGATTATCTTCGTGACAATATGGTCATCTATAAAGAACAGCTGGTATTGCGTGGTCTGCACTATGCCATCATCGATGAGGTCGACTCGGTCCTGATCGACGAGGCACGTACTCCGCTGATCATTTCCGGTCAGAGCGGTAAGGCGACCAAGTTGTACGAGATCTGTGATGTGCTGGCCAAGCAGATGAAGCGCGGCAAGGACGAAGAGATGGTATATAAGCTGGATGCCGTGATGGATTCTATGCTGGGTAACGAGACTGAGGAAGAAGAGACCGGTGATTTCGTGCTGAATGAAAAGGACAAGAATGTTACCCTTACTTCCAGAGGTGTGGAGCGTGTGGAGAAATTCTTCCATATCGACAACCTGGCAGATACGGAAAACAGCGAGATTCAGCACAATATGATTCTGGCGCTGCGTGCCAACTATCTGATGTTTAAGGATCAGGATTATGTGGTAGATAATGATCAGGTCATCATCGTGGATTCCTTTACCGGTCGTCTGATGCCGGGACGCCGTTTCTCGGACGGTCTGCATCAGGCTATTGAAGCTAAGGAACATGTAAAGATCAAGCGCGAGTCTATGACACTGGCAACCATTACTTTCCAAAACTTCTTCAATAAGTTCGAGAAGAAAGCCGGTATGACCGGTACGGCTCTGACCGAGGAGCAGGAGTTCCGTGATATCTACGGTATGGATGTTATCACGATCCCCACCAACCGTCCGGTACAGCGTATCGATCAGAATGACTGTGT
>JAFXQR010000143.1 GCA_017526985.1 Lachnospiraceae bacterium | reverse complement strand
TGTATATTATATTGAATCTGGCAAGAGTGCTTGCATATATTAAGGACGGGCTTGTCCTTTCCAAGAAAGAGGGCGGCGAATGGGCATTGAAGAATGTTCATGTAAAATATCATAGTCTGATACAAGATGCTCTGATAGAATATGCAGAGGATAGACATATTTTTTATGATACGAATCTTGCAAAGGATTATGCTAAATATATGGTGGGAGAAATTGCAAGCGAAAAAGGCAAGTAAGCGCTTAGACTTATATACTGCTAATAACTTCCTGAAAAAGAGAGATAGGACCTTATAGGAGATTCCTATAGAAAAATTGTCATTGAAAAGGATGATATTATTCCTTGGCATGATGAAAAAGGAACCCTTTACATAGGGGTACAAGAAATTCTCTTAAATGAAAATGCCATAGATTTATAAGACGAGCTGCCTACTCGGAAGAGATGAAAATAGAATTGCGAATTTGATTGAGGGAAAGATTATAATAAACAAGGATTATACAGTTATGAGAAAAAATGATAAATACCCGTTTCCTATGACAAAGAAAGCATTGGCTGTATACATTGTTTTTACAGTACTTATGGGAATATTTCTGTTTTTTATCAGAGGTGATAAGGCTGGAAAACTTGCAGCTTGTATTGTTTGTCCTATTATTATTCTGTATTTTATCTATGCATATTGCAAAGAAAGAAAAGCAGATGCGAAAGCGGATCAAAAGAAAACACAGTTTATGAATGGCAGTTATTTTGATAGCCCTGAGTGGCATGAAAAATATGTGGCCTATCTTAATGAACATCCTTTTGAGAAGCCTCAATATGATAGCATGAGGGCGGATTTATTAAAAAAATTTCAAAGACGAGAATATATTTTCGGAATGATATTACCATTATTCTTGATGATGTGTTCTTTGTGCCTTATTCCTATGGGACAATATTTTATGGTTATATTTGGACTCTTGTTATTCGGATTTTTGTTTTGGCTGTCGTTTTCAGTGTTTATCGGGATGCCGGTACGAAAGTGGCTGAAAAGCGACATTGATTATCCGGTGCTTGAGGCATCGTATTTGAATAGCCAAATGCTTTTATATAAAACAAATGCTCTGGCCTTTGGAACTACACATTTACACGGCTTCACCGAGAAAAAAATATATGCAATAGATTATAAAAATGTTGAAGGTATTTCAAGAAAAATAGTCCGACTAAAGAAGTATGAGGATGGAATCTATAATACGGAGGAGTATCAACATTTTGCTGTCATTCATGTCAGATTGCCGGAGAGCGGAACGCTTTATAATGTTGAGATTGAACTAAATGAGTTTCAGGTTCAAATGGCAATCGATAGGCTATTAACATATAAAAATGGTGAAGATTTGAGAGAAAACCTTTATGTAAATGAGAATAAAAAGAATGAAATTGTAGTTTAAATTTATATAATGGATTATTTGTTGCTGAAAGAAATGATTTGTGTTGATTATGAGAACTGAAAATAAGTAACAGTATAATGTCTTTTACATAAGAGGACGATTATGAAAGTTGTTCTATGCGAAGATACCGAGTGGCTGCTATCAGAAGAAGCTTTTTCAATCTATGCATCTTGCATGTATCATCCTGTATTCGAAGGCTATAAAGTACAGATGAAAGACTATCTGTCTGATCCATCGGTGAAAGTATTTGTATATGAGGATGGAAGTGAGAAAACAGGCATGATGGTTCTCGGACTTTCAAAAACTGATGCTGAAATCATTGGGATAGCCGTATCTGAAAATGCTCGCCGGAAAGGAGTTGGAAAACAACTGATCAAAAGCGTAGTGGAATTGTTGAATCCTGAATGTGTCATAGCGCAAACGGACGATGATTCGATCGGCTTCTATCGCAAATGCGGATTTTCTGAGGAGAAAATGGTTGTTGAATATCCGAACGGTTCATCTGTTCGATATAATTGTACTCTGTACAAATAGAAAATGTCTATATATAAGAGCTGTTTTTTCGAAACTGATTTAAAACGGAGAAAAAGGTAATGTATTATCACGCATCGTCGATAGCAGATCTGAAAAGTCTGGAACCAAGGGTTTCCAATCACGGAGTACCTTTAGTATATCTTTCAAAGAAAAGAGAAAATGTGTTGGTATATTTAAGTAATGCTGTAGAAAGATATTGCAAAGATACCGGGTTTCAGTATGGTGGGCAGTGGCATAAATGGGGACCGTATGGATTTGATAAGGATGGACGATTACGGTTGGAAGAGTACTATCCGGATGCTTTGAAAAGCGTATACAAGGGTGTTTCGGGATATATCTATAGCGTGGAAAGTATTACAGATTCGGGTTATGAACTGGGCATACCGGATGCAGCAACCAGCAGTGAAGCGGTTCCTGTAAGTGGAGTCGAATTTGTGATAGATGCTTATGAGGCAATATTGGAAACAGAAAAAAAGGGGTTCATCTGTATCACAAGATATCAAGAGATGACAGAAAAGAAAAAGGAATGGCTGAAAAGGGCCATAGCAGAGGAATATGCACAAGCGGAGTACCATCCGGAATATAGACATTTCTTACGGGATAAGTTTCCTGGGATAGTGTGTATATGAAATCAAGTTTATGATGATTCTTTAACAGCGTAGTAAATCAATGATTGAATAGCAAACAACAGATTGATTATTGATTGCCATAGAAGTCTCTGTTATATTGTAATCACACCGGTGATAAAACAATTGGAAATGTTAGGCAATGTGTGATTTGATAGATGAAACAGGAGGCTTATATGAATATTCAACTCGGAGAAAGAATCAGAGAATTACGGAAAAGAGATGGCAGGAAACAGGAGGATCTGGCGAATGCATTGGGAGTTACTGCACAGGCAGTATCCAGATGGGAGGCGGATAAGTGCTGTCCGGATCTGAGTCTGATACCGGCGATAGCGAATTATTTTCATATAACGATTGATTATTTGTTCGGATATGACTTTGACCGGGAACAGAAGATTAAAGAATATGTACAAGAAGCACATCGCTCTCTGATCCAAAATGTCGATCCGACAAAGATTATTCGAAAACTTCGCAAAGCGCTGGAGGAATACCCGGATGAACATGATCTGTTGAGCCCGTTAGCACAGGCACTTTATTTGAAGGGAATAGAAGAAAAAGACAGACCGAATGCTTATCTGGAGGAATCAGCGCGGATTTACGAAAAACTGGTAGAGAAAAATATGGATCATATGCAGGCTCTCATACAAGTGTATTGTCAGCTTGGAGAATATGAAAAGGCAGAGCAGCGAGCAAGATCACAGACACCGATCGTAAAGAGCCGTGAAATCTTGTTAACATCTTTGTATCAAGGTGAAAAAGGAAAGAAGTTCTTCGGAGAGGCTATCCTTACACTGCTTCATGAGATGGAATCGGTAATGGATAATGCAATCGGGTGGAATGAGGAATTATCTTCATCCGAAAAAGGACTTGAGATTTCGCTTACGATGCGGGAACTGTATGAAAGGGTCTTTGACGGAAATGATTATGGGAAGTTCCATAGTGATCTGTGTATGCTGAATCTGAGATGTGCAAAAATTGCTATAAAATTGCGAGATCATGAAAGAGCATTGCAGTACTGGGAGGCAGCCTATGTACATTATGCTGAGCATTCAAAGATCTTGGATATAGCACTTGGTAAGGGTACGCCGGTGGAAGAACATTATGATTCACCATTACTGGAAAATGCTGGTTTTACAATACTTCCTATAGTTGTATGTCGGCCGGAGTATCTTGTGGAATTAATGGATCGTTTTCCGAAAAAGATACAGACAAAGATCAGAAAAGCTCCAGAATATAAGGAACTGTTTGAGAGTATTCAGGAAGTATAATATTATAGGGACTTGATACAAGAATCAGAGATCGATAGAGCTGGCAAAAGAAATAGAGGCGAAATGAAAAATAAACGACTAAATCGGGACGGATGGGGATTTTCTTATTATCCGTACTACCAGATGAGAATAGAGGATGAGTTATTTCATGGAACGGCTTGTCTTACAAAGCTGACCGATGGCGAAGATAATTATTGGGAGACGCCTAAAGCCGGTAGGGTTCAGGTTACGGGGGCAGGGATGAGCTGGCTGGAACTGGTGTCGGATATATGCTGGAACAGATAACAAGTGAAAGCGAGGAGCAGATATGAAGGTATTGGTTTATGCGGGAGCATTAACACAGGAACATAAGCAGAAGATCAATGATACTGCCGCAAGTGTAAACGCGCAGGTTGTATATGTGGATTCCGTGGAAGAGATCACGGAAGAACATCTGGATGCAGAGGCAGTATATGGATTTGGCTTCAACATCATGAGCGCGGAGAAGTTAAGAGAAAGTAAGAATCTGAAATGGCTCAGCGTGACATCTGCCGGTGTGGATTTTTTGATGAAACCCGGATTGTTTGCTAATGAAGATCTGATCATTACCAATTCTGCCGGTGCTTATGGCGTAAGCATTGCGGAACATATCATTGCTGTGTCACTGATGATGATGCGGAAACTGACATATCATTATGCATCTTCAATCGAAGGTGAATGGGCACCACCGGTAATGCAAAGATCGCTGAAGGACAGCAGGATCACCGTATGGGGAACCGGTGATATCGGAAACAGTTTTGCTAAGAGAGCAAAAGCATTTGAACCGGCGTGTATCATCGGTGTGAGCCGTAGCGGTATCCGTAAGGATCCTGTTTATGACAGTGTGGTCACAAGTGCTGAGATCGATGGAATATTACCGAAAACAGATCTTTTGGTGATGAGCCTGCCGGGGACAGCGGAAACAAACGGGATCCTGTCAAGGGAACGGTTAAACCTTCTGCCGCAGGGGGCATATATTGTTAATGTTGGCAGAGGAAATGCCATCGATGAAGAGGCTCTGGCAGATGCTCTGGAGGTGGGCAGGATCGGAGGAGCAGCATTGGATGTATTCCAAACGGAACCGCTTCCGAAAGACAGCCGTTTGTGGAAAACAAAGAATCTTCTGATCACGCCGCATGTGGCCGGTAATCTCACGCTGCCATATACCGTTGATAAGAATGTGGAAATGTTTTGTGAGAACCTGGTCGCGTATGCCAACGGACAGCCATTAAAGCATGTGGTAGATAAG
Source organism: Lachnospiraceae bacterium (assembly GCA_017526985.1). Classification (GTDB taxonomy): domain Bacteria; phylum Bacillota; class Clostridia; order Lachnospirales; family Lachnospiraceae; genus NK4A136. The sequence continues at coordinate 58,273 of JAFXQR010000143.1, read as the reverse complement.
GCGGTTGGTTATTGAGAGGAGCGTTGTTAATGAGAACAGAACAGGAAATGATGGATCTTATTATGGATGTGGCAAAGAAAGAGGATCGTATTCGCGCCGTATATATGAACGGATCACGGACAAATCCGAATGCTACGAAAGACATATTTCAGGATTATGATATCGTCTATGTTGTAAAAGAAACAAAATCTTTTATTGAAGACAAAGACTGGATCAAAGTCTTTGGTGAGATTTTGATTATGCAGTATCCGGATGAATCACCGGATTATCCGAATGATAAGGAAAACTCCTATGGATGGCTGATGCTGTTTAAGGATGGGAACCGACTGGATCTTACAGTTAAGACAGTGGAGCATGCAAAAGAAAATGTGTTGGAAGACAGCCTGTGTATTATTCTGCTGGATAAGGACGGGATTCTTCCTGAAATCCCTGAGTCATCGGATGAGAGCCATCTCATCAAACGCCCCTCTAAGGAACAGTATGCAGCTCACTGTAATGAATTTTGGTGGTGTTTGAATAATGTGGCGAAAGGTTTGTGGAGAGAAGAAGTAACCTATGCCCAGGATATGCTGAATTTCGTAGTGAGAAAGGAACTGGAGAAAATGTTGTCCTGGAAAATCGGGATACTTACAGATTATTCCGTAAGTATAGGCAAATCCGGGAAATATATGCATCGCTGGTTGTCTGCAGAGGAATGGCAGGCATATCTTGCGACTTATTGCAACGCAGATGTAGATATGATGTGGAAGGCAGTTGAAAATATGTGCGTCTTATTCTATGACACTTCGAAATGGGTGGCAGAGCAGAGCGGCTTTGTATTTAATGAAAACGAGGCAGACAGTTGCCGATTGTTTCTAAGAAATGTTAAAGTGTTGGATAAAAATGCCGTGAGCGTTATGTAAGATGTGTGAACATCAAGGATTATAAAGGAGGACAAAGAAATGGAAGAATTTGTAAGAATGCATGAACTGGACGATTGCTATACCGTATCGTTCGATGCCGGAGATGAAAAGATCATGGCGATCGGTGATAAAATGCAGGAGATGTGTGAAGATGCCTATATGAATGGCTATAACTGGGATGTATTCATTAATGCCTATCTGGAACAGAATGCGCCGGATATCCTTGAGGAGCTGGATTCAGATCCGGAAGCAGATATGTACAGCGTGTATATCAATGATACCGGGGATGACGGAAAGGCTGTGGCAGAAAAACTTAAGAAGCTGCTGGATGATCTTTTTGCGAATGAGGATAAGATCTATGCGTTTCTTGAGCAGAACGCCGAAGTGGTCGAGTGGGATTAAGTATCCGGTCAAATCGCCCTAAAAAAACGGAGGATTAAAAAATGCTGATCATAACAGATGTAGAAACATTATACAGGATACCGGACAATGAATTGAAGAAGTTGACGGCAAAGGACAGAGTGATCATCTTCTCAAGAAGCGGAGCGCAGATGCCCATGTCGAAATTCCAGGCACTGGCATCCATCAAGGCAAAGATGGAGATCATGGAAGCACCGGCAGAGATCGATTCTATGAGCGAACCGGACAGACTGGTATACACGGGATATTTGTATGGCGCGTATGCGGCAACGGCAAAAGCGCAGGAACCGGTGAAGATCTATTCGTCGTTGTTTGATAAGATCGCCAAGGCGGGGGGAAAGACACCGGGTATTTTGAAGACTATGGGAAAGATCCAGATCTGCGGAGCGGAGGATAAGAAAGGTGGAAAGAAAGCACCGGCTGCAAAGAAGAATGCAGCACCGGATTCAACGGTTATAGCTGTTAAAAAGGCTGCAAAGGGTTCGGTGCTATCAGCAGAGAAGAAAGCGACACCGACAGAGAAGAAAGCAGCGTTGGCAGAAAAGAAAACGGCATCCACAGAAAAGCAGGCAGCCGCATCCGTGAAAAAGACAACTGCTTCTGCAAAAAAGAACGAGAAAATAGTCAGTCCATTGATCGAGAAGATGTGCGCGCTTGGACTGACAGATATGAAAACAAAGTTGATCAAAAACGAAGAGCATATCGTGAAAGCGTTGAAAGATGCTACGGATGCAGAGATCGGATATAAATTCCAGCTCAAGATGTACTTCGGAGAAGCGGATTCCGTAAAGATCTGGGACAAGACTGCAAAAGCATTTGAGCAGTTAAAAAACCTGGCTCTCTGAAAAGTTGTGAATGGATTAAATTTTTGCATTGGGGGTAGTCCGATCGAAATACATTATGATACAGTGATCCTGCTATGGGGGATAATGGTATTGATCTTTGCACTGACGGTTCTTTTACCGATCAGAAATATGCGAAAGATGAAAATAGCGGAACAGTTGAAATATGAGTAACGGATACAGAAAGGAAACGGAGAAAGGCGGTTTTTGACTGTATGAGATTTTATGTGGATTTTGATGATTGCTTGTGTGAAACGGCCAGATCCTTTACAGAGATCGCGGCACGGCTTTTTGATAAGCATCTGCCATATGAAGAGGTGCGTTTCTTTAATCTGCAGGATGCTTTTCAATTGACGGAAGAACAATACCAATTGCTGATGGAAGAGGGACATCGTACGGAGATCCTGTTATCCTATGAAGAGACACCCGGTGCTTCTGCGGTTCTGAATGAGTGGATTGATCAGGGACACGAGGTGTGTATCATAACCGGACGGCCTTACAGTGTTTGTGAAGTTTCCCGCCGCTGGCTTGCGGAACATGGTCTGGATCGCGCAAAACTGTACTTCCTGGATAAATACGGCAGAGATGAATTTTATAAAGGCAGTGAGTTTAATCTGAAGCTGGAGGATTATTACCGGATGCAGTTTGATTATGCGATCGAAGACTCGCCGATGGCCTTCCGGTTCTTTGATCATCTGCCGGAATTAAAAGTGCTGGTTTTTGAACGACCGTGGAATCGGGAGAATGATCTGCCCGGCAGCAATTATATCCGCTGTACGAACTGGGAGCGGATACGCGCTCAGGTGGCAGGCGGAGAATGACGGAATGTACTGCATAAGATATAGATTTAGCGAGCGGCTGAGGGAATTTGGAAATGGATGAAAAATATCTGACCTCCGGGCAATTTGCAAAAATGGCAAAAGTCTCTGTGCGGACGGTAAGGTTTTACGATAAACAGAATATTTTAAAGCCCAGTTATGTAAGTGAGACGGGAAGCAGATATTATACAGCGGAGGATCTGGTGAAATTGCAGCAGATCCTGCTCTATAAATATCTGGGTTTTTCTCTGGACGAGATCAAGGAGCTGATGGTGAAGGCGGAAGACCAGAATTTCATGGTAGATTCCATGAAGCTCCAGCAGACGCTGATCCGAGATAAGATCGATCAGATGCGTCTGGTGCAAAAGGCCATTGATGATACGCTTGCACTGTACGAAGAAGGAAGCGAGATGAACTGGGACAATATGCTCCGCATCATTGAGCTGACCAGTATGGAAAACAGCTTAAACCGTCAGTATCAGAATGCAAGTAATGTATCGGCAAGGATCCGTCTGCATAAACTCTATTCCGTAAATCAGCAGGGGTGGTTTTCATGGCTGTTTGATCAGATGCATTTGAAATCCGGAATGAAGATCCTGGAACTGGGATGCGGAAACGGTGCGCTCTGGGTGGAAAATGCGGACCGGATACCGCGCGGGAAAGGGACAAAGATCATTTTGTCGGATATTTCCGGAGGAATGCTGCAGGATGCATCCAGAGCGATCCTCGGAACAAAAGCGGATACTCTGAAGAAAGTGATCTCATTTCACGAATTTGATTGTAATGAGATTCCGTATCCGGAGAACAGCTTTGATGTGGTGATCGCCAATCATATGTTGTTTTACTGTGAGGATCCCGAGAAAGTGGCCAAAGAGATCCGGCGTGTGTTGAAGCCGGGGGGCTGCCTGTATGCCAGCACCTATGGTAGCCGGCATATGAAGGAGATCACGGAACTGGTAAAAGAGTTTGATGAACGCATCGAGCTGGCAGCGACGGAGCTGTATCATGTTTTCGGACTGGAAAATGGGGCGGAGATCCTGGGAGAGTATTTTACGCAGGTGGAGCAATCGATATATGATGATGCGCTTGTGGTGGATAAAGCGGAGCCGTTGTTGGAATATATCATGTCCTGTCATGGAAACCAGAATCAGTATATCATTGATCGCTACAAGGAATTTAAACTTTTTGTAGAAAAAAAGACGGGCAGGAAAAAGGGATTTACCATTACCAAGGAAGCGGGACTTTTTACAGCAAAATAAATTTTTTGTAAAATTTCAAAAAAGTACTTGCAGGTGACGCTGCGTCACCCTATATAGTGGTATCATAGGAATAAAGGTAACGGTAAAACCGTTTTTGGATCAATGAAAGGAGTCATATCATGACAATTATTGTAACAGGTGGTGCAGGTTTTATTGGTAGCAACTTTGTCTTCCATATGTTAAATAAGTATCCGGACTACCGCATCGTATGTCTGGATTGCCTGACCTATGCAGGAAATCTATCCACACTGGCTTCCGTAATGGACAATCCGAATTTCCGCTTTGTAAAGGAAAGCATTACGGACAGAGAGGCAGTCTATAAACTTTTTGAAGAAGAGCATCCGGATATGGTCGTAAACTTTGCGGCAGAAAGCCATGTAGACCGTTCCATCGAAAATCCGGGGATCTTCCTGGAAACCAACATCATGGGTACTTCCGTATTGATGGATGCCTGCAGAAAGTACGGAATCAAGCGTTATCATCAGGTATCCACCGATGAAGTGTATGGTGATCTTCCGCTGGATCGCCCGGATCTGTTCTTTACCGAGGAGACCCCGATCCATACCAGCAGCCCGTACAGTTCTTCCAAAGCAGGAGCGGACCTGTTGGTTCTGGCATATCACAGAACTTTCGGTCTGCCGGTGTCGATCAGCCGTTGTTCCAACAACTACGGTCCGTATCATTTCCCGGAGAAGCTGATCCCGCTGATGGTGATCAATGCTCTGCATGATAAGCCACTCCCGGTATACGGTGAAGGCCTGAATGTAAGAGACTGGCTGTATGTGGAAGATCACTGCAAGGCGATCGATCTGGTGATCCACAAAGGCCGCGTGGGTGAGGTGTATAATATCGGCGGTCACAACGAGATGAAGAACATTGATATCGTAAAACTGATCTGTAAAGAGCTGGGCAAGCCGGAAAGCCTGATCACTTATGTGACGGATCGTAAGGGCCACGATATGCGCTATGCGATCGATCCGACCAAGATCCATAGTGAACTGGGCTGGCTACCGGAAACGAAGTTTGCGGACGGCATCAAGAAGACCATCAAGTGGTATCTGGACAACAAGGATTGGTGGGAGCCGATCATTTCCGGTGAGTACCAAAACTATTATGACAAGATGTACGGAAACCGTCAGTAAAATATTTGAGCAAAACAATGCCGGCTTTTATAGGAATGCCTGATAAAAGCCGGCGTTTTGTATATCCAGTTAACTTGCCTTCCCCCCGGGGGGGAGGTGGCCGCAGGCCGGATGAGGGGGATTGTATATGGCGTCGTGGATGGTACATTTGAGGATTGCAGACGCATTTCTTGATAAGTTGGAAAACATTGATGAAACAGCTTTCGTTATGGGAAATATCGCACCGGACAGCGGTGTGCCCAATGAAGATTGGACGGTATATCGGCCGGGGAAGAAGGAATCTCATTTTAAAACCAAACCGGAAGATGAAACATTCTTTGATGTGGATCAGTTCTGTAAGGAATACTTCAACGAAGAATTGATCAGGACTTATGATCGAAGACAGTATTCTTTCTTTTTGGGATACTATGTACATCTGCTGACGGATATCCGCTGGACGAAGACGATCTATGTTTCTCTGATCGCATCATATTCCAAAGAATGTGCGGAAGATAAAAATAAACTGATCTGGACGGCCAAGGGTGACTGGTATGATCTGGATTTCCGCTATCTGCGGGATCATCCGGATTTCAGAGCATTTTCTGTCTATGAAAATGCCGTAGATTTTGAGAATGTGTTTATGGATATGTTTGCTAAAGATGCGTTTGAAAACCGGCGTAAGTATATCTGCGGTTTTTACCGCAGTGACAAGCACGGTGACCTGGATCGCGAGTATCAGTATCTTATACCGGAGCAGGTGGAGATGTTTGTTAAGGAAACCGTACCATGGATCCGTGATCAGTCAGCAGGACGGTTCGGGTTACCCTGAGGATTTCAGAGGAGAGGATAACTTGAAAGTATTTGTGATAAGACATGGCAAAGTGGATTTTTCCTGGAGCAGATCATGTACTTCGGGAGACTTTGATAAAGAATGTAAAGCATACGATACATCTCCGATCCGAAAGGAAAACATCCGCTTTCCGGAAACAAAATGTCAGAAGATTTACGTGAGTACATTATCCCGAAGCCGGGAAACTGCGAAAGAAATATTCGGAGAGAAAGAATTCATGGAGTCAAAGCTGATCCATGAGGTGCCGCTGCGGTCAGCATTCGATACCACAAAGAAATTACCATTATGGTTCTGGAATACGACCGGCAGACTGCAGTGGTTTGTGAATAGCAAACGACAGCCGGAAGGCCGATATCAGACACATAAAAGGGCAAAACAATTCGTAAAACATCTATGTATCGAGAATGAGGATTGTGCTATTGTAACCCATGGCTTCTATATGCATACGCTGATAAAAGAGATGAAGAGAGCAGGTTTTACGATAGAGAAAAATGCGATGCATTACAAAAACGGGCAGGCGATAGTTTGCAGTAAATGATGGGTATAAAAGGATAGAAGAGAATAATACGAAGGAGTAAAAATGATCTACGGTGCAATATTAGGAGATATTATCGGCTCCGTCAGAGAACTGCATAATGAAAAGAGCGAAGATTTTATTTTGTTTCCGCGGGAAAGTCATTTCACCGATGACTCGGTTATGACCATTGCGATCGCGGATAAACTCGTACATGATGATAAAGCGCTTTGCAATAACAGGAAAGCCTATGCGATGTGGTATCGCCAATACTACCGGAGATATCCGAATGCCGGATACGGCCAGATGTTTTCGGAATGGGCACGGGAAGATGGTTTTTCCATACAAAGAAGTTACGGAAACGGCGCGGCGATGCGAGTGACAGCATTGGGATATGCGTGTAAGGATCTGCAGAGCTTATGGAAAGAGGTGGATGACAGCTGCTACTACACGCATAATCACAGAGAAGCGAGAAATGGCGCAAAAGCGATCGCTACGGCAGTTTTTCTTGCGAACAAGCAGGAGGATAAGGAGGCGATTCGAAACTTTATCGAAAGGAAGTTTAAGTATGTATTTCAGCCATTGGATGAAATACGGGATGCCTATGTATTTAACAGCAGGACATCCTATACCGCGCCGCTTGCTCTGGAAGCATTCTTTGAATCTTCATCCTACGAAACTGCCATTCGTAAGGCGATATCGATCGGCGGAGACAGTGATACGATCGCTTGTATGACGGGCGGGATCGCGGAAGCTTATTATCGGGAGATTCCGGAGAAGATCATGATGGACGGAAGCAGGTATATCGATGTCGGATTCCGGAATGTGATCAATGATTTTATGGAAAAGTACGGTTGAATGGATGGAAGCGAAAACAGATGATCATATGAAGATTATGAGGGAGAAATTGTATGACATTCGGGTTTGGGGATTATTGGATTACAGATGCGAAAGCAACAATCCGTGAACGAAGCCATGATATTTTCAGACTGTTGCAAAACGCGTATTGGATGGACGGCAGAGATGAAAAAGTGATGGGGAAGGCGATTGAAAACTCGCAAAACTTTGCGGTGTTTGAAAATGGCACAGATAAAGTGGTTGGCTATGCGAGAGTGGTAACGGACTATGCCACATTCTACTATCTGTGCGATGTTTTTGTGGATGAAGAATACCGCGGACGAGGCATTGGAAAAACAATGCTGGATTGGATCATTTTGGAAGAAGCAAAATGGAATGGGCTGAAGGGCATGTTAAAAACCCAAGATGCAATGGATCTGTATAGGAAATATGGCTTTGAAGAATGTGAGTCCGTATGTATGATACGAAAAAAACAAAGACAGAACCTGAATGTATGTTTAACGACATCAATTCTACAGATAGAAGGTAAAGAGGTGAGGGTGACCTAAGATGAATGTAAAAGAAAATTTCAGCGGACGGGCAGCAGATTATACGAAGGGAAGACCGGGGTATGCAAAAGAGTTGATTGATTGTTTTTACAATGAATATGGTGTGACTGATACATCTGTGATCGCTGACATCGGATCGGGAACCGGAAAGTTTGCCAAGCATTTATTGGAACGGGGCAGTGTGGTGTACTGTGTTGAGCCGAATGATGATATGCGGCAAACGGCAGAAAAAGAATTGAACATCTGCAATGGATTTCATTCTGTACAAGGCGATGCAGAGAATACAACCCTGAGTGATCATTCGGTCGATTTCATAACAACGGCGCAGGCGTTCCATTGGTTTGATGCGGAAAAGTTTCGGCGGGAGTGCACGCGGATCCTTCGGGATAACGGGAAAGTATTTCTGATCTGGAATGTACGGGATATCGAGGATCCGATAAACCGGGAATTGTTCAGCGCATTCGCGTTATATTGTCCGGATTTTCACGGATTCAGCGGCGGTATTACGAAAGATGATCCGAGAATAAAGGATTTCTTCCGTGGACAATACGAATATGTACAGTTTGATCAACCATTGCGATTGGATTATGAAACATATATTGCCAGATGTCTTTCCGGATCCTATTCCATAAAAGAAAATGATAAGGAATACGATCACTACAAAACTTCGCTGGATGATATATTTAACAAATACTCCGATCAGAGAATGGTTACTATTGGAAATCATTCTGTTGCATACATTGGAAGTTTGTGAGATAAGGAGAATCGTAATGAAGTATTTCAGGATCCATACAGAAGATATTGCCTGGCTGACCAAGCAGCCAAGAGGACTGTTTACGGCAGTTGGGAAACTGGTCGATGAAAAATTACTGACGGAACAGGAAGAAAAAGAGTATTGGAAAAAAAGAGCGTATTTTGAAAGAGTATTACCGGTACCGCCGTACTATGAGCAGGGGAATCCGGACAAAGCGATCACCTGGTATAAAGATAACGACAAGGCAAACCGGCTCTTCCGGGAAATGGTTTTTTATCGGAGGATGATGGATAAATACGGTAAGAAATTATATCTTTCCGAGTGCGATGAGATTCCGGGAACGCTCATCTATGATGACGAATATCAGATCGCGGTAAAAGAGCAGAAGGAAGATATAAAGATCCGTACAAAAGAACTGGTATGGCCGATCCGTATGATAACGGAAGAAGATATACCACAGTGTGTGTCTGTGATCCGGGAGAGTTTCGGTACGGTGGCAAAAGAGTTTGGTTTTACACAGGAGAATGCGCCCCGCTTTACCGCATTTGCTACGGATGAAAACAGGATCAAATGGCACTTGCTTGGAGAGAAGCGACCGATGTTCGGTTATTTTGCGGATGGTCAGCTGGTGGGATACTATTCCTTGGCCTGTCAGAACGAACAGGAATGGGAACTGAATAATCTCAGTGTCCTTCCTGCGTATCGCCATCAGAAGATCGGAGAGATCCTGGTACTGGATGCCGTATCGCGTGCAAGCGAGATGGGCTGCACAATAATGAGACTCGGTATTGTGGAAGAGAACCAGGTGCTCCGAAAGTGGTATGAGGAACTTGGATTTACACATACGGGAACGGAAAAGTATGATTTCTTCCCGTTTACCTGCGGATATATGTCTAAGGAACTGTGAGGTAAAGATATCATGCGTATTTCAGAGAGTTGTGCGAAATGTCTGTACGACAGACAAAAAGAAAAAACAGATAACGCGGAATATCTCGCAGAGGTCCGGACTTTGCTGGAAAACAGACGGGAAAGCGATACCAGTCCCTATATGGTGTATCTCTTTAATCAGGTACATGAGCGGTATTTCGGAAAAGGAGCTGATTATAAAGAGATCAAGAAACAGTATAATGATCTGGTGCTGAGCATGGAAGATCAGCTGAGGGAAGAGATCGAGCAGGCAGAGGATCCGCTGGCAAAATCGATGGTGATGGCGCGGATCGGAAATTATATCGACTTTGGTGCGATGAATCATGTGGATCCCGAGGAACTGCTCTCTCTTTTTCAGGACACGCAGATGCGGGAAGATGATCGGAAGACATACGAAATGTTTCTGGAAGATTGCGCAAAAGCCAAAACATTTTTGCTGGTGTGCGATAACTGCGGCGAGATCGTACTTGACCGGATGATGGTTGAGCAGTTAAAGAAACGGTTTCCGGATCTTAAGATACAAGCCATGGTGCGCGGAAAAGAAGTATTGAACGATGCAACGATCGAGGATGCCGAATATTGCGGACTTGATCGTGAGGCTGAGATCCTGACCAACGGGGAAGCGGTAGCGGGGCTGATCTATGATATGCTGCCGGAGACATCAAGACAGGCAGTTGATGAAGCGGATATCATTCTGGCAAAAGGTCAGGGAAACTATGAGACCATGTCGGGAATAAAACGAAAAGTGTACTACGAGTTTTTATGTAAGTGTGATCTGTTTGTCACCCGCTTTGCAGTTCCCCGACTGACCGGAATGTTTATTACAGAGAATTATTCAGAATGATCGGAAATACCTGCTAAGAGGGTGGAGAAAAAGTGAAGAAACTATGATAGAAGGATAGGAGGCGGCCGCGTATGAGTTGGATAATTATACCGTTGATCGGAATAGCGCTATTGCTGATATTGGTCGTATTATCAGTTAAGAAACACCGAAATAATTCACAGAACGGTCAAAGTCTGAAAGAAGAGATCCCGTTTGATCCGGAGCTGCAGTATGCCGTGATCCGCAGTTCTATCTGTACCGGAGAGAAACTGGCCGGTTTTAAGAATAAGAAAGACGGACATTTTACTGAGGTGATGCTGATCCGCTCATCGGAGGATGAGATGCGGTTTAAAAGAATATATGGGCTGGATGAGGTGAAAATTGAATATTAGAAAATCCGACAGAGACGAAAAGATGTATCGTAGTCAGAGGATCTGCATAGTTACGAGATAATTATAGAATTGTGAGGTGCAAAAAAATGGTAAAAGATCAGATCATAGAGATCGCAAAAGAAGCCGGAGAGATCATGCTTTCGGCGAAACGACCGAAGATCATGGAAAAGGCAGGACATGCAAATTTCTGTACGGAGACGGATGAAAAGATACAGGCATTTTTGATCGGTAAGCTGAAAGATATACTTCCCGAAGCAGAGTTTTTGGGCGAAGAGGACGGACAGGATGTATTTTCTTCCAAGATGAGCAGCGGATACTGTTTTGTGATCGATCCGATCGACGGTACATCCAATTTTATTTACGAGTATCGGCCCTCAGTGGTCTCCATCGGGCTGCTGAAGGACGGAAAGCCGTATATGGCTGTGGTCTACAACCCTTATGATGAAATGATGTTTTCCGCAGTCAGCGGTCAAGGTGCGTATTTGAATGGTGAGCGGATCATGTCATCAGAGGCGCCGTTAAAAGATTCGCTTACGGTATTCGGAACGGCGCCGTATTATATAGAATTACAGGAAAAAACTTTTGATATTGCAAAGAAACTGCTTCCCTTGTGTGTAGATCTGCGAAGATCCGGAACAGCGGCATGGGATATGTGCTGTGTTGCAATGGGGCGATGCAGTTTGTATTTCGAATTGAAGATCCAGTTATGGGACTATGCTGCGGCAGCACTGATCGCACAGGAGGCAGGCTGTATGGTCACGGATACTGAGGGGGCGCCGCTTTCCTATCGGGGACCATCATCAGTCCTATGCAGGGCCAGAGGTGTCAAAGAGATCCCGGTGTGTTTTCTTTCCTGAGGCTGATTTAGCAGGTTAGGGTTGAATTGACAAGATTATAAAGATAGTATATTTTAAAGAGCAATATATGGAATATTGAAACATAAAAATAGTGATTAAGTGCAAAATATTGCAAAAATAAACAGGCCATGTCCGGTAAGAACGCGGCGAATGGATACACGAAGGAGAAAAAGCCTATGAAGCAGATCACACTTGGGAAAACGGGGATTATGGTTCCGCAGAACGGATTTGGTGCATTGCCGATCCAGCGGATCTCGCAGGAAGATGCAGTACATCTTTTGCGAAAAGCATACGAAGGCGGGATGCGGTTCTTTGATACTGCCAGGGCTTATAGTAATAGTGAAACAAAGGTAGGCGCGGCTTTTGGGGATGGCTGGCTGAAGCGTGAGGATATCGTGATCGCGACAAAGACGGCATCCAAGACACCGGAGGATTTTTGGAAAGATCTGGATCGGTCTCTTACGGAATTGAAAACCGACTATATCGACATCTATCAGTTTCATATGATGGGAACATGCTGGAAACCGGGCGAAGAAAACGGTATGTATGATTGTATGCTGGAAGCGAAACGGCAGGGCAAGATCCGACATATCAGCGGCACAGCACACAAACTGGGCGTGGCGAGAGAGATCGTGGAATCCGGTCTGTATGATACTCTTCAGTATCCCATCAGTTATCTGGCGGATGAAAAAGAGATCGAGCTGATCCGCCTGTGTCAGGAAAAGAATGTGGGCCTGATCTGTATGAAAGGTTTGGCCGGCGGGCTGATCCGTAATTCAAAGGCGGCGATGGCATTCATCGATCAGTTTGACGGTGCGGTGCCCACCTGGGGGATTCAGCGGGAGAGCGAACTGGATGAGTGGCTGTCCTATATGGATGTGACACCTGTGATGGATGCGGAGATGACGGCATTTATCGATCAGGAACGGGCGGAACTGAAAGGCGAATTCTGCAGAGGCTGCGGTTACTGCGCTCCCTGTACGGTAGGGATACAGATCAATCAATGCAACCGTATGAGCCTGTTGCTCCGGCGTGCGTCCAGCCAGGCGTGGCTGAATGAGTATTGGCAGGAGGAGATGGCAAAGATCGAGAACTGTGTGGAATGTGGCGCGTGCTTGCCGAAATGTCCGTATGGACTCGATATTCCGGAACTGCTAAAGAAAAATCTGGAAGATTATAAAGAGGTGCTGGCCGGAAGAAGGCAGGTATCCTGAAAGATTTGCGGAGGAAATTATGAAAAAGAGAATGTTGTTATTGGTACCTATGATGATCGGAGTGTTGACTGCCTGTGGGGAAGATGCGGATGATTCGGGACGCGGAAGTGTAAAGGATCAGGCGGAGGTAACACAGAAAGATACAGAAACGACAGAAGAGGCAAAGGATACTGCTACGGAAGAAACGGAAGCGGTGCAGGAAACACCGGAACCGACAGAGGTATCGGAATCAAATGAAAACCGATTCGCGAACCGGCCAAATGCAAATGAGCGTACCGGTGTTGTAAAAGAGCTGAGTGAAGGAGATGTGGCACCGGATTTTTATGTGACTACTAAAGATGGTGGTACTTTTCAGCTTTCCGATCATGATGACGAAGTGGTGATCCTGAATTTCTGGGCAACATGGTGTCCGCCATGTGTGGGCGAAATGCCGGCATTTGAAAAGCTGAATGCAGACGGTAACGCAGTGGTCATCGGCGTGGACTGCGCAGAGAGAAAAGCTGATGTGGATGCGTTTATAGAGAAGAACGGATATACCTATACCATTGGTTATGATGAGGATTATACGGTGGGATCGTACTATCCGACGGATGGGATCCCGTATACGCTGGTGATCGATCACGGTATCATCCATGCGATCTTTGTCGGTGCCCAGGGTGCGGATGTGATGTATAAGGAATACAGTGCAGCGATCGCGGAATGTCTGGAGTAAAAGTGATGAAAAAGCTGATCGTCAAAGTGGTGATAGTGATATTGTCCATAGCGTTGATCCTGGCGGGAATTGCCGGTGGCGGTTTTCGGGATGTGAAGAACAAAGCGGCAATGATCTGCTATGAATGTATAGGGATAGGTTGATGAAAAAAGGATTCCGGCGCCGCTTGATCCAGTTGCTTGCAGCGGTGTTGTACAATTGCAATTTCAAAGGGTTTGCTACAGGACATATCTATAAAGGGGAGAGTAAAGGTGTGTGTGTTCCGGGGCTGAATTGCTATTCATGTCCGGGAGCGGTCGGCGCCTGTCCTTTGGGGAGTCTCCAGTCCGGCCTGCTTTCGTCGCCGTTTCGCTTTCCGATGTATGTGTTAGGACTGCTGTTATTGTTTGGCATTCTGCTGGGACGGCTTGTCTGCGGTTTCTTGTGCCCCTTTGGATTGCTGCAGGATCTGCTGGACAAGATCCCGGTGAAAAAGATAAAAAAGAATCGGGTGACAGCTGCGCTTACCTATCTGAAATATATCATCCTTCTTGTCTTTGTAGTGTTGATCCCGATCGCTCTTAAATATCCGGGTTTTTGTAAATACATCTGCCCGGCAGGAACGCTGGAAGGCGGTATCCCATTGCTGTTGGCAAACGAATCTCTCCGAAAGATGACAGGATTTCTGTTTTCCTGGAAATGCGCTGTATTATTGGCAGTGCTCCTTCTGTGTGTATTTTGTCACAGGGCATTTTGTCGCTTTCTATGTCCTTTGGGCGCATTTTATTCGTTGTTCAACCCTGTTTCTTTTTTCGGGATCCGGGTGGATCATAAGAAATGCAACGGTTGTAATGCCTGCGCGCACAATTGCAAAATGGATGTGAAAAAAGTGTGCGACCGGGAATGTATCCAGTGCGGAGAGTGTATCGGCGTATGTCCGGAAAAGGCAATCTGTTACGGAATAAAATTACCCGAAAAGGACGGTTCTGTGATAAAATAATGCAGTATGAATGTCGCTTGAGTTATATGAGGTAGATGATTATGAAAACAGAAACAAAGATAAAGATAAAGATACTGTTTATTGCGCGTATTTGTATGTGGATCACGGCTGTGATTTCGACCGCATATTGGATTGGTTATTCCGCAAAACTTACTTATGTGGATGAGATCTATCTTCTGGAAGAATACGCGCCATTGTTGCGACCGGTTCTGTATCCTTGTCTGATCATCGCGTTTGTGGCGATCTGTATCTCCTTCGCTTTATACGGGCAGAGTAAGAAGCTGAAGAAGCAGTTGCAGGATGAAGTACGGTATTCAGAATGATATTGGAATGGAGATAAGAAATGAGTAAGATCAAAGCAATTTTTATGGATTATACCGGAACCATGGTGCAGGAGGATGAACCCTACACACGGGAACTGCTTGGTTATTTCGTGAAACACAGTGACCTGAAGGATCCGCAGGAGATCCTAAAGGTAGTATGGGGACAGGTAAAGGAAATTGAAGCAAAGAGCTACGGGGATCAGTTTATCAAAAATGATGAGCGCGCAAAGCAGATCCTGGAATACTGTCAGGAACACTACGGACTGAACGGCGATCTGGCTTATATGCTGGAGGTGTGGCGAAACATCTGGATCAAGGCACCGTTGTATGACGATGTAAAGCCGTTCTTTGAGAAGAGTGGCTTGCCGATCTATGTACTGTCGAACGATGATCTGAGCTATCTGCAGGAATCGATGCGCTTAAAAGATCTGCACCCGGCAGGGATCATTTCAGCAGAACTGGCGAGGGCATGCAAACCGCATCCGGCGATCTTTGAAAAAGCGATGGAAGTGGCCGGAATAGCACCGGAAGAAGTGATCCATATCGGAGACTCCATGGTATCGGATGTGGAACCCGCGAAAGCCCTAGGGATCAAACCAATCTATCTTTCCCGCAGCAGAGAGGTCAGTGTGGATGGCGTGCGGGTGATACGGTCACTACAGGAACTGTAAAGGGGTATGAGATGATCAGTATTATTAATATAGTGATATCGATTGCTTATGCGGCGGTACCGGTCGCTTTGGGATTAGCTATGCTTTGGCTTACCTTATGGGGGACGGTTCATATAAAGAGCTCTGTCATACGGTGTGACAGAATTACAAAGAATGATGAGTATATCGAAGCAGTTACTACAATAACACACATCGTCAGTAGTGTGATCCTGATATTGCTCCTGATGGCGGGGGGACCGATCATACCCTATGAGATTACATGGATCGTTGTTTTGGGCTATTATTTGCTTTCAACATTATTGATCGTGCCGTTTGCGGAAGCGTGTATGTATAAAAAAGTATCGGCAATGGATTTCAAAGAACTTTATAAATTTTGCTTTATTGCCGGTTGGCATTCCTGTCGCGTAGGAATTGGTATAGTAGTTGTTGTTTGGCTTTTGTTAAGCATGCTTTTCGGACAATTGCTTTTTATAGGGGAATAGATATGGAAACATTTATGTTGTTAGATGCCGGATTGGGAAATCTGGTAGTATTTGGAGGAGGATTGGCTTTCGCAGGTTTCTTGATCGGCGGTATTGTTTTGGTGATCAAAAGTGTAAAAGTGATCAGACAAGAAATAAAGAAAACATCGGAAGAAATATCTGATGAGGCGCAGGAAGCGGAAAATGATGGGGAATAAGACGGGGGTCAAATATTTTATTGTTCACTGTTGTGTGGAGATCGTCTGCTTTTATCTGCTTCGAGTGCATTATCCGGTGGTATTGGCTGGAACGATCGCTTTGCTCTATGACTTTTTTGCATTTCTGCCGCAGGGTGTGATCGGTGATTTTATCACGAAGCATAAGAAACTGCCATATGAGACCATCGGAAATCTGCTGATGCTGATCAGTATCTTTCCGATCGCATCTTCAGCTGGGGCGGTACATATGGTCGGTTATGCGATACTGGCGATCGGTAATGCGATCCTGCATGAATGCGGCGCGATCGCTACCGTTGCGGAAAGTGAAGGAAGGATTTTTCCGTCGGCATTATTTGTGGCCGGTGGTTCCTTTGGTGTGGTGATCGGACAGACGCTCGGAGTCTACCAGATTTCCCACTATGTTCTGATCCTGCCGCTGATCCTTTCGGAAGTGTGCTGCTTATCGGCAAAGACTTCATTACGAAAAGAAAACTATCCGGTATTCCGGTGTGTGAAAAAGGATCGTTCCCCGGCGGTGATTCTGCTGTTTGCATTTCTTGTTACATTTGTCCGAAGCTATATCGGGTATGCAGTACCGATCTCGTGGAATAAGGAAGTCTGGCAGCATTTCTTTCTGTTCTTTATCATGGGGATCGGAAAGGCGCTGGGCGGATATCTGTCGGATAAGATCGGTTATTGGAAAACCGCAGTGATCGGGACACTGGTCTCGGTACCGTTTCTTCTCTTCGGGGACAAGATCATGGTGGTGTCATGCATCGGCGTATTTTTCTTTTCCATGACAATGAGTATAACTTTTGCCATGTGTCTCAGTGTTTTGAAGAATAATCCGGGAATGGCTTTTGGGATCACTACGGCAGCTCTGTTTCTTGGGCTTGTGCCCGTATTCTTTGTGCGGTTTGATATGATGGTAAATGTGATAATGATCACGGTGTTTTCTCTGATCAGTTTCGGGATGCTCAAGTATTCTCTTGCAGGAGCAAGTGAAAGTGTCCGAAATTCACAAAGTAATGAGAATGCGATATAATAATGCTTTATGATACGGAAGGAGATTTTATAAGATGTACTACACAAATGTATTGGATCTGATCGGTAACACACCGTTGATCAGTCTGGAGCAGACCACAGGATTGCAGCTGTATGCGAAGGCAGAGTTTTTGAATCCCGGCGGAAGCATCAAGGACAGGATCGCTCTTAATATGATCGAGGAAGCAGAAAAAGATGGTCGGTTAAAACCGGGAATGACGATCATTGAGCCGACATCGGGAAATACCCGTATCGGTCTGGCACTGTGCGGTGTCCGTAAAGGCTATCGGGTGATCATCGTAATGCCGGAAAATATGAGCGATGAACGAAAGAAGATCATTAAGGCGCTTGGTGCGGAGCTGGTGCTGACGGATCCGAAGCTGAGCATCGGCGGATCTGTAGATAAGGCGCTGGAGATCGCGGCATCTTCCGAGGACTATTTTGTACCGCAGCAGTTTCAGAATCCGGCCAATCCGCAGATGCACTATCGGACAACCGGACCGGAGCTGGTTTCCCAGTTGGGGAAAAAGATCGATATCTATGTATCCGGTATCGGCAGTGGTGGTACATTGCAGGGTGTGGCACAGTATCTTCTGGAGCAGAATCCGGACTGCAAGATTGTAGCGGTGGAACCGAAAAATGTTTCGGCGCTGTTGGGGGATGAACCTGGGCTGCATCAGATCCAGGGGATCGGTGACGGATTTATCCCGGATATCCTGGATACTTCCATCATCACGGATATCGTGGAAGTGACGGATGATGATGCCATTAATACGGCCCGGGAACTGGCAAGAGTACAGGGACTGTTGGTAGGTACTTCTTCCGGTGCAAATGTCTGGGCAGCAAAACAGATGGCGGAAAAATACGGGAAAGATAAAGTGATCGCTACAGTTTTGGCAGACCGTGCGGAGCGGTATTTCAGTACGGCGCTGATCTAAAGGGAAGGAAAGGATTATGAGATATATCATTCAAAACGAACAGATCAAATGTGAGATCGATTCCCACGGGGCAGAATTAAAAAGTCTGGTGCGGAAATCGGACGGAAGAGAGATGATGTGGAGTGCGGATCCGGCGTATTGGAATCGTACTTCACCGGTTTTGTTTCCGTTTGTCGGGGGTGTGAAGAACAAGGAATACCGTCATGAAGGGAAAAAATACACGATCGGACAACATGGTTTTGCGCGGGATATGGAATTTACTCCGGAGTCTCAGAAGGACGATGAGATTTGGTTTGTGCTGACAGAGAGTGAAGAGAGTCTTGCAAAATATCCGTTTGCATTTGAATTGAAGATCGGATACCGGTTGGAAAACGCTTCGGTAAAAGTGATGTGGCAGGTGAAGAATACGAATGCGAAAGAAATGCTGTTCTCCATCGGAGCACATCCGGGATTTGCCGTGGATCATCTGGAAGGACATGTATTTGTGCTGCGTGATAAAGAAGGACGATTGGTTGATGCGATCCGAAATCGTATCTTTGGGACCGGCGGATGTGTGACAGATCAAACGGAAGAGATGGAAACGAAAGACGGCATGCTGTATATTTCCGAAGCGCTGTTTGATAACGATGCTCTTGTATTGGAAAATGATCAGATCGGGAGTGTAGAGCTTCTTGATGCGCAGAAGAATACTTTGATCACCGTGAAGTTTGATGCGCCCTTAGTAGGCTTATGGTCACCGCCGCATAAGAATGCACCGTTTGTATGTATAGAACCGTGGTACGGAAGATGCGATGCTGAATCCTTTGCGGGGGAATTAAAAGAGCGTGATTATGAGCAGGCGTTGAATGCCGGAAAAGAATTCAGCACATCCTATGAGATCATTGTCGGAGCAGAGGGTGAATGAAAAGGGATGTTGTTTAATTTCGGAAGAGAGACAGATAAAAAAGGAACGAAGGAAATGATCTATTTTGTAAGGCATGGCGAAACCGTATGGAATGTAGAAAATAAGATCTGCGGTGCGACGGACAGTCCATTGACGGAACTGGGGCATCAGCAGGCGATCGATACGGCAGAGAAGATCAGGGAGATGGGGATTAAGGCAGATCTGATATTGTATTCGCCATTATCGAGAGCGGCGGATACGGCTGCGCATATTTCGGAAATTTGCGGTGTTCCGAAACGGGAAGAAGCGAGATTGTTTGAACAGAATTTCGGAAAATATGAATCGACACCAAGAAACGGAGAAGAATTTCTGGAAGCAAAGAAACAGTTCCTGAATCGTTATGAAGGTGGAGAGTCTATGTTTCAGCTGGCACAGAGAATCTATAATCTTTTGGATGAATTGAAAGCAGATGGCAAAGATTATATACTCGTGGCGCATAACGGCATTGCAAGAGTTGTACAGTCATATTTTTATGAGATGACAAATGAGGAATACGCATCTTTCGGGATCCGGAATTGCGAAATACGGGAATACAGATTCTAAAATATTCCCGTATTTCTATGTACATCTATTCTTCTAGCGTTCCGTTTCGATGCAGGCATTCACCAGTTTCAGAATGTCTGCTTTTTCGTATCCTTTTCCGATAAAGACCAGCTGATTGGTGCGGTCGCCGTAGACGGCATCCCAGTCTTCGCGAATGTCCGGGAAATCTTTTTCGACTGCCTGCAGTTCTTCTTCGGTCCAGGCGGAGACCCATTCGGAAAGCTCGGTGACAGAAGCGTTTCTTCCGGCCTGTTCAAACAACTGGACATGTTTCCAGTCGTCGGAAAACCAGATGTAGCCCTTGGAACGGATCAGCTCGGTCGGGTATTCTTCGATCAGTTTGTGAAATGCTTCGCGGTTAAATGGCCTTTTTTCTTCAAACACAAAAGAAGAGATGCCGTATTCATCTACGCAGGCTTTTTCATCGTCCGGATCACATTCATTCAGCGCCTGCTGTACGCTGCCGGATGCCAGACAGTCCTCAAAATCAAAATCTTCACGATCCAGTAAAACATCCAGATCCACCAGCCCTTGTGTGCAGGGGATCATCTCGGCTTCTTTTTGCAGATTGCGCAGCGACTTTGTGACTTCTTCCAATTGCGATTTGTCTAACAGATCTGTTTTATTTAACAGCATCACATTACAGAACTCGATCTGGTCCATGATCAGGTTGATCACATCCCCTTCTTCGGTATCCTCGTCATCTTCCAGGCTGTTTAAGAATTCCCGGTAGATGCGGTCCACATCTACTACGGATACCACGGTTTTGAGATATACGCGGGTATCTGTGGATTCTTCGTAATTTACAAAGGCACCGGCAATGGAGGAAGGCTCGCTGATTCCGGAGGCTTCCACGAAGATGGCCTCCAGCGTATCATCTGCGGCCAGTTTCTCGATCTGTTCCATAAATTCGTCCCGCAGAGTACAGCAGATGCAGCCGTTCTGCATTTCCACCAGTTCGACCTGAGCGATCTTGTTGCCGGTTTTGCTGAGCAGGGAAGCATCAATATTGATGGCGCCCATATCATTTACGATCAGCGCTACTTTTCGTTTCTCCTGCGAAAGCAGATGCTGCATCAGCGTGGTCTTTCCGGAACCCAGATAGCCGGTGATCAATACGACCGGAATCTCTCTCTTTGACATTTCTTTATCCTCCCGATATCGAAAAATACATTTCTTGAATTTGAAAACCGTTTTCAAATTTACAACATATCCAAGATAATGTCAATAGAAAATGAAAATGATTTTCAAATTACCGGGAGAGATAGGAAACGATGGAACATAGAAGCGCTTTATGGTATCATAAAGAAGTGTGAATATTCTGAGAAAAGGAGCAAAGAGAAAATGGTTGGATTGATCGTGGCGCGTTCAAAGAATAATGTGATCGGAAAGAATGGGCAGATTCCCTGGAGGATCAAAGGCGAGCAGAAGCAGTTTAAGGAGCTGACCACCGGAAATGTTGTGGTGATGGGGCGTAAATCTTATGAAGAGATCGGACATCCCCTGCCGAACCGCCTGAATATCATCGTTTCCAAAACGAAAAAATACGAAGGAGAGAATCTGATGACGGCATCTTCCGTGCAGGAAGCGATCGAACTGGCCGGAGATGCAAATATCTATATTTCCGGAGGATATGGTCTGTACAAAGAAGCCATGCCACTTGTGGAAAAAATGTATATCACGGAAGTGGATACGGTGGTGGAAGACGGAGATGTATTCTTCCCGGAATTTAATGCGGAGGATTTTGATGTGGAGATCGGTGAGACCGGTGGAGATGAGATCAAGTATACGCGGACGGTATATACAAGAAAATCATAAAGGGTGATGAGATATGAAGCAGATTACCTACAGAAAACTGGTGAAGGAAGATCTGGAAACATTTATCCAAATGTGTATCGACCAGCTGACAGAAGAATATAAGCTTTAATACAGAAATGTGACGGAGGAAGACACCGTGCGGATTGCGATATGCGATGATGAAAAGAAAATAGCCGATGGATTGCGTACCTTGATCGAGGAGGCATGTAAAAGCCTGGATATCCTGATCGAGGTGTATACTGACGGGAATGTGCTCTTACAGCGTTTTGAGAAGAAAAGCTATGATGTTGTCTTTCTTGATATTGAGATGCCTGCGATCGACGGACTCAGTGTGGCAAGGAAGCTGCGTGAGCTGAGTGAGGAAGTGTTCATTGTTTTTTTGACCTCGCATGTGGAATATGCCATCAAAGGTTATGAAGTCAATGCGCTGCGGTATCTGACCAAGCCGCCTGTGAAAGATAAAGTATATGAGATCATTGAATATG
The DNA here is from genome assembly GCA_017526985.1 of Lachnospiraceae bacterium. Taxonomy (GTDB): domain Bacteria; phylum Bacillota; class Clostridia; order Lachnospirales; family Lachnospiraceae; genus NK4A136. Next base: position 36,039 of record JAFXQR010000143.1, on the reverse strand, counting down.
TACAGAAGAAACAGGCAGATGAAAAAACACTCTGGATCAAGACGAATGACGGAGAAAAGAAACTGAAGCTGTCAGAGATCATATACATTGAAGCGCTCAACCAGAAGATGATCATTCACGCTACCTCCGGGAATTTTGAGGTGTGGGGGAAACTGAATGATTATGAAGATAAATTATGCGGTGACGGTTTCTTTCGTATTCACCGGAGTTTTCTGGTGTCACTGTCCAAAGTGAGTGGTATTTCCGGATGTAATATCAAAGTACTGGGTGGGGAAGAATTGCCTGTGGGACGAACGAAAGTGAACGCTTTTCGAGAAGCGTTGATCTTGTATGCCGATAAGGAGGCCTTCTGATGGAGCCGGCGGCAATATTAAAAGATGGATTGGAGTATGCGGCGATCGCATTCTCTACCGGAGTTTTTTTGCATTGTTTTTTGGATGACAGGATCGTGATCACGCTGAAACGATTGGGCGTGATCTTCCTCTCAACGATCTTTTTGTCTTTTTTGCATCATCTTATGAAAGCGCAGATCGGATGGAGCGCCATACTGTTCCTTTCATTTTTTGTATGTCCGGCGATCGTACTGCAGTGGAGTATCCGGACGGACCTGGCCGGTTTTATCAGGCGTGCGTTTTATATTATCAGTACAGAGCTTTTCCTGGGAGTTTATGCTTTGGAGCTTACCATGCTGGGAGCAGCGCTTGCCCGGGTTAAGAATGTGGTACAAAAAGCCGGAATGACAGATGCTCCGGAAGATACCGGTATGTATCTGTTGTATCTGACGGTGATCCTGCTCATAGGAGTGGGATTGCATTTTCGGATCGCGCGGCGTGGTAATGTGATGCTCTTTCGTAAAAGCGATATGGCTCTTTGTGTAGCGATGGGGGTGATCGTGCTTCTTTCCATGGGATTGTTTCTGAATATTGAGGCGAATGAAACGATCGTATTATATCGATTGACCTTGGAGAGCGTACTGTTTCTTTTGCTGATCGTGATGCCGCTGATGATCTACAAAAACCGGCAGAGTGCGTATTTTAATGAGATGAGTGCGCATAATGAAAGCTATCTGGAGGCGGAACTGGCGGCATCGAGGCAGTACCGGGAAACACAGGAAGAGACCAGAGCATTCCGGCATGATATGCGCAATAACTTGACGCTTCTGGCAGGATTGCTTAAGGAGAAGAATTATGAGGAAGCAGAACGGTATCTGGAGGATCTGAGCGGAGAGCTGGCAGAACTGTCGCCGCGGATCGTTACGGGGGACGATATGCTGGATTCTCTCATATCGTCCAAGCTGCCGGAACTGGATCGGCAGGGGATCATACTTAGCGTGAATGGTGTGATCGATGGCGGTTTGAGTTGGAAGCCGATCGATATCTGCGCGGTGTTTGCCAATGCGATCGATAATGCCATACGCGCTTGTGAAATCTTACCGGAAGGGGTTGAACGATATATCAGGATATCTTTCCGAAAGACGGAATTGCAGCGGGTCATCACCATAACAAACCGTACTGCGAAAAAAGTGGATTGTGCGAAGCTGCTATCCGGTGAGGGCAGATATACGACCAAGCAGGAAAAAAGTTTGCACGGTTTTGGGTTACGGAATATCCGGCGCACGGTAGAAAAATATGGCGGAATTATGCAATTGTCGAGTGACGAAGATGAATTTCGTATGACTATCGTACTGACACAGTAAAACGGGGGGCATCCCCGTTTTTTACGCGATAATTGTTGTCGTTCACACGAAATAAACGCAACGGATCCGGAAAGTGAGATAGACTAAGATCATCGGGGAGATGGATATGATGACATGGGAGGATGAAGAAATGGGAAATGCTGAAGTGATGAGAGTTCAAAAGCGGGAAATGAAAGCAAGCGATAAGGTGGCAATCGGCTTGTTACTACTGATCTTTGTTTTTATCGCGGCATTTGTTGCATCCACGATCCGGAGCTATGTTCGTGCGACGAATTGGGAGATCCGCAATCCGATGACGGCGGAAGAGAAAGCGTTATACAGCAGTGCCGCATTGCTGCCGGACCTGGCCGGATGCTTTGAACGATATGCCAGAAAAGGAGTTCGGGACGGTGACTATATGGTCGAAACTTGCCAGTATGCAAGCATTGCGGAAATGTGTGCGGCTCTGCCGGAAGGTTGTGAGGAAGGGATTGCTCAGGCACTGTCAGAATCTGCCCCGGAATCTACAGAAGACATAGTTGGTACTTCTGTTACCAGATATACGATCGAAGCGGGGCTGCCGCTGGTGAATCGCGAGGATCTGCCGGAAAAATATCGGCATTCCTATCTTGGCGCCTTCCTGCATTACTATGTAATACAGTATTCCGACGGCAGCTGCCGTTTTGTAGTGTGGGTACAGGACACATGAGCAATGAGAAAGGCGGGGGTTGAAGGATGGAAGTATCGTATTACATTGTGAATTTTTATTGAAAATAAGGTGCTGCCGATACTGAAAGAGTAGCAGGAAAGAAAACCACGAGGATTGCCCCCATGGTTTTTTTGATCAAAGATTAAGGATTCTTTTTGCGTAGGAGCAGGAGGGGATCACTTCGGATTTGCTTCGCTCGGCCTCCTGGACAACGCTGTATACCAGTCGTTTGGCAATTCCTTTCCCGCCGAATTCGGGATCTACTTCTGTGTGAAAGATCCGCCATCCGTTTTCGGTTTCTTCATAATCGCATTCGCCGATCAAACGATCCTCTATATAGGCGGCGCTGCGATGTGCCTCTGTTTCGAATACGATCTTTATCCCGTGATTATAGACAATGGCAAGCGCACCGGAAGGGCACTTGGAGATCGCCTTCCACACTTTGTCGGCAGGTGCTTCATCGATATGGATCCAGGGCTTGCGGTTGATATCAAAGGCTTCGGGACATCCTTGTACGCATTGTTTTGCATGCCTGCATTTGTCGGAATTCCAGAATACGGATATGTCTTCGGTTTCGTATAGTCTGTGCATGAAAATACCTCCGTTTTGTTATGATTACCTCTTACAATATTAGTATATTTTTGAATGTTTATCAAGGCGGATATGGCTAAACAGGCAGAATTATATACTTGACAAAGAACAGGATGCTGTTATAGAATGCGATTATACTTTTTTAGGAGTAATCAGATGAATAACATCAGAAATCAGCAGCAGCATAGCTATTATTATTATCTCCATAGAGACATGGGGTATATTGCTATGCAGTCAGATTTCGGGATATAAAGACAGAGGATCTATCATAATGTGTCTTAAGCCGTCTGCATAGCGCAGGCGGTTTTTTGGTTTATAGGTGAGAGGAGAGTGTGGAATCATGGAACAGGAATGGGTAATAAGGGAAGCAACAACAGAGGATGCAGCCAGATTGGTTGAAATCTATTCATATTATGTACGAAACACAGCGGTATCCTTTGAATACGAGGCTCCTACAGTGGAGGAATTTACGGAGCGGATCCATAGGGTCAAAAGAGAATATCCGTATCTTGTCTGTGAGAAAGAAGGTGTAGTGATCGGTTATGCATATGCAAGCGCATACAGTACCAGGGATGCGTATTCGTGGACGGCAGTAACATCGATCTATGTGGATAAGGATTATAGAAGACAAGGTATTGGCAGAAAGTTATATCTTGAACTGGAGGACAGATTACAAAAACAGGGGATCGTAAATCTTCTTGCGGGAGTAGCATTTTGCGAACCGGAAGATGAGTATCTGACACATGACAGTTACAATTTTCATAGGAAACAGGGGTTTGAAAAAACAGCTCATATGAAGGGGATAGGAAAGAAATTTGACCGATGGTATGATCTGTTGTGGATGCAGAAAAAAATATAAATTTAGGAATCAAACATAAATACAAGATTGAAGGAGAGAAGAAAATGAACATTAGATTTGCAGAAGAAAATGAATTGGAACAGGTAAACATATTGCGCAAGCAGGTAAACGATCTGCATGTGGCAGGAAAGCCGGAGGTGTTTAAACCGGGATTTGGTCCGGAACTGAGGGATTTTATCTTTGTAATCTGGAAGGATCCGGAGCAGAAGATCGTTGTTGCGGAAGAAGACGGTGTGATCTGCGGATTTGCGGTGATCCATCATATTTTCAAAGCGGGAAGCCCGTTTATGAAAGAGCGTGATTTCTTAGATATCGATGAGTTCTGTGTGGACGAAGCACATCGACGTAAGGGAGTCGCTACACAAATGATCGAATTCATAAAAGATTTTGCAAAAGAAAAAGGATTTCACCGGATCGAACTGAATATGTGGGAATTTAACAAAAGCGCTCTGGCATTCTACGAAGCAGCAGGCTTTGAGACCTTCCGAAGATACATGGAAATGATGCTGTAAACTTGCACGGAAGCCGGTTTTGTGTTATTCTATTTCCTCGGAAAAGAATGGGGAGAAAGTAACATGACATTTGAGGCATACACAAATCCGGACTTTACTATACAACAGAAATTATTATTCTTTGTAGTTGCATTGGCAGGAATTCTTATATGCAATATTCTGATCATTGCGGGAGTAAAGATCGCTACACTGCATAAAGAAAAAGAGGAACAGCCGCAGCTATTGTATGAAGGAGTTCATAACCGCATACAGCGCTTTTATGAGATGATGATCTCCGGGTGCTCGGTACTTTCGTTTTCCTGCGCCTATGTGATCCTGAATCATATCAACACGCTGTATATGGGTGGTGCAAAAGGCGGACAGGTGCTGGATTGGATCATGGATGTATGGCAAAACGGCAGAGATTTTGTTTTGCTTTTACTGATCTGCCTGTCCTGCGTGATCAATTCTTTATTGGATAAACTGATCATTCCGTTGAAAAGGATCAGCCGTGAGGAGAAGGCCTGCATTCGTATGCTGGCGATGTTCTACGTGATCATTATACTGGCGGGACTGAACAGTGTGGGTGATGAGAGCGAGTACAATCCGGTAATGATCTACTATCTCGGATTGATGATCGGACGTTTTGTATATTTTGATGCTTCGTTTATTGATTTTATCCATGCATTGGTAGATATGTTTAAAAATATCTATCTGCTCATCATGGGCCTTTTGCTGACCGGGCTGCTTACTCATTTCGGATTTGAGGCAGGATATCTGCTGGAGCGGAATTATTATATCGTAGGCATTTTCTATACGCATTTATTTATGCTTTTGGTGATCTTCCTTCTCAATAACACCGGGATCCTGAAACTGATCTTCCGGGAACCGGCAAAGGAAGAGGATGCGGAGAAAGATAATGAAGAGGATTATGAAGAAGAGGATGATACAGAAGAAGAGTATGTGATAGCGGAATATGATGATGACGAAGAATATGATGAATACGAAGAAGAGACAGTTGTTTTAGCAGCACCAAGACATACAGCAAAAAAATGTCCTTAATCAAAAACCACGGAGTATCCATCTCCGTGGTTTTTTAAGAAAGGGAAACTAACGCGGTGTTACACCGCAGCAGCTGGCATATGAGTGGGGATACCGCAGACGATCTCGGTACGAAATCCGGTTTCCTGTACTTCTTCGAGTACCTGGGAAACAGTGGAATAAAAACCTTCATCACCCATTGCTAAGAGGGCTACCGTTTTGTTCCGTCTTAACATAGTGAGGATTCGCTCGGTCATCTCATCATGGGGCTGTGAGATCGTATCACATCCCTTTGTGATAGGAAAATGCATCAGCATAGTATCCTTTTTGGCCAGGGTAGTAGCGATCTGTTCTGCGATATGAATGGCCATGCCTTTGTCGTATTGTTTTTCCGGGCACGCGATTACATCCACATCCTGCAATACTCTTGCAGCTTTGAGAGACATCAGTTCTGAATTTTCGGATCCCACACCGATCGCATATAGTTTCGACATAATATCATCTCCGCTTTCAAAGGCAAATCCCGCATTGCCGGGATAATATGTACTTCCGTAAATCATTTCTACTATATACTTTAACATGAGTCATTTTTTACGACTACATATCGGACATTACATGTCTGCTACTTTAAGGCGCGTTGATATCAGGGGGGAGGAACCCTGAAAAAAACCACGAGAGAGTGTATTCTCGTGGTTTCTTAAAATTTGATCACTGTCAGACCGTTTGTGGATCATTCGCAGATCAGTTCATTAGCTACGGTAAACAATTCCTCTGCGGATAGTTCTTTATCACGAACATGGATGCAATAGAATACATTGTCTTTTTGGAAGCAGATATTACTGTAGGCACAATAATCCTCCTCTGCGAAATCAAACATTACACCAAAATGACCGTCATTATATACGCGATCCCGGATTTCCGGATCCAGGGTATTGTCCAGATAATCCTTATCCGGAACGCATACATATTCTATGTAATCATAGTATACCATGATCCCGTCAATCTCGCATGTTGCATTCGGATCCGTGCTTTCGTCAGTAATGTTTGCGGCATCGTATAGGTCTAAATTGAGCCGGTTGCCGGAAGCATTTTTGTAGACGATGTTCAGATCCGGATAGCTGTTTACGACATTTTCGCTTTCATCTGTATCATGTGTCGTTAATACTGCGGCTGCTTCGTAGGTATATCCGACCGAGAAGGATTCCGGGATATAGGCATGGATACCGGCCTGATCCATTGCCTTTCCGATCGCACTGTAATCGTATTGGTAGTCGGAAGTGGATACCTGTGTGTAGGATCCGGTGATCACGCCGGCGGCATATGCGCCTCCGCCGGATAGTGCCAGTACAGCGACTGCAGCAGCGGCGATTTTCGGTAATGTCCATTTTTTCATAGTTGTATTCTCTCTTTCTGATCCGTTAGCGGCAGATTGTATTTTTTTGCACAATCTGTCTTTTGCTTCGGATGAGAAACAAAGGCTGTCTATGGACTTATGAAATTCGTTTTCCAATTTATTCGACATAACGGATGACTCCCTTCAGATCTTTATTACTGCCTGTGTCCTTTTCGATCATGGATTTCAACCGTTTGCGCCCACGGGACAGATATGCCGAAACCGTATTTTCCGACCGGCCAAGCAGGGATGCGATCTCATATACCGGATAGCCTTCGTAGTAATGAAGATAGATGCTGATGCGATAATTCTTCGGAAGCCGCAGCACATACTCCATCAACTCAGAGTCCGGTTCTTTGGGTGCTTCTATTTCATTTGCATTGTCCAGATCGATGGCATGTGTCCAGAAATTGGAACGCAGGTGATCTTTGCAGGCATTGATGGTGGTCCGGATGATCCAGGCTTTTTCATGTTCTTCAGTTTCAAAAGACAAGTTTCCGGACAAAAGCTTTACCAAGACATCCTGACAGATATCTTCGGCATCCTGAGTATGCTTCAGATACATGTAACAGATGCGCAGGATCATGTCTGCATAGGTTTGCACCAGGCGTTCTGCATTTTTATTGTCCATATCAGGCATATGTTTCACTCCGGGTTGCTGGTTCCTTGAAGGGCCTTCATATACAATACGGATCAGGTGCGGGAAATCTGACACCTGATTGAAATTTTTTTGAAATATAGTTGTATTATAACACAGAAAAATTATATGATATAGGGTAAGGGAGGCATCTTTCTTTATATTATGGTTAAAATTTTGGGAACAGAGCTTAAAAGGAGAAGCATGCTATGGGATCAGCATTTGATGACGAAGATTATATATTAGATCTTGAAAATGCATCAGAAGATACGGAAGTAGAAGTGGTTGGGATTGACGATGTGGAATACACCATTATCGGTAAACTACAGGGATTTTATTATCTGATCAATATGGAGGATCCGGATGATTTTTTGATCATGAAGGAGGACGGAGAGGAGCTGGTCAGTATTTCGGATGAAAACGATTTTGAAAAGGCTTTATGGTTATATAGAACAGAATTGAAGAAAGTGCGTGGAGAAGAATGAAACGATCATCGGGCATCAAATTAGGAATATCTGCTGTTGCTGCGTTGCTGACTCTGGCAGGATGTGGCAAAGGCGAAACGGCGGTTGAACTCCCCGCTGTAACGGAAGAGTCTCCGACATCGGAACCTGTAAGTGATACAGAAGCACAAACCGATGTAGTGGAATGGGAGGATCTGGAACCGGGGAGGGAAACATTGGATGAGACCACTGCTGACTCGATGCAGATCACGCTGCCTATGACAAGCAGTTTATGTAAAGATGCCTTCCTGGAGTGTGGATTGCCGGAAGTAGAGCCATATCGGAAGCTGGTCAAATCGGATCTGTATCTGGATGGTTTTGACGAAGGCATATCTATGGTTCAGTTTGGATTGATCTATTTGGATGCGGATGATGTACCGGAGTTGGTGATCATTGATCGTGATAATCATGTGACACCCGTAAAAATATATTCGATCGGATCGGATGGCATTCCCTGCAAGATGTTTATGTGTTATTCCGAATGGGGAAAGTTCAGTTATTATGAGAAAACCGGTATCATCAGTTTTTCGGACGGGGCTCAGGGATATAGTATTACTCATACGGTAAAAGTGGACAGGGATCAGATCGAATATCTGGGATCCGCAATCAGTAACTCCGGCGGTGCGACATTGGAATCCGGTAAGGAGGAATATCGTGTTGATGTCCGGATCGCGGACAAATATATCGAAGAGATCAAAAATGACCGGAATGCATACTTCAGTACCAATGTGGAACTGTCTGATGAAGGCCGACTGGTGGATGAAAAAGAATATCATGAGTATCTTTCCGAATACATTCAGGATGCTGAGATTTGGCAGATCGAGTATGATACGGGTAGCCGCCCCGAGAGGGAGCATTTTTTGACCAACTGCCTGAAAAAAGAGGATTTTCTGGCATTTCATGAGAACGGAGTGGAACTATATCGGGATCTTGTGGAAAGTGATGAAGCATTGGATGGCTTTATAACAGAGAATACGGAAATGCATTATGGCCTGTTCCTGTTCGATGATGATGATATACCGGAGCTTGCGATCGTGGATGGCGACTATCATGTGGCGGCGTTTAAGGTATACAGCATCGGTGAAGACGGCAAGCCCTACGAAATGATCATGTGCAACGGGGAATTCGGCTGTCTGTACTATAACTGCAGAAGAGGTGTGCTGAAGCTGGTATACGGGAATCAGGGATGTTTTACCAGCTTTTTTGTGAAAGTAGGCAAAGAGGGTATTACCTTCCTGGGAGCAGCATTTGAAAATGGAGGTAGTTTTACAACTACTCCGGGGGAATTAGATTATTATATCGATCTGGAAGCTTCGGAAGAACTGGTGCATGAGATTGAGAATAATAAAAGGTTCTTTACGGGAAACGGAGAATTGAGCCGTAGAGACATCGGTGACGGAATGTTGGTGAGTAAAGAGGAATATGAGGCTTATTGCCGGGACAAGATCGGCTGGAGCTATGATGTGATCGGATATGGAAGGTGAAGAGAAGAGACATAACATCGCATAATTGGTGTGAATAGAAAAAAGCGGAAGGAGGTATCATGAAGAAAACCATAGGAATTCTAATTACTGTTGGTACTATAATTCATTTTTTCAGATCGAGTGGCTGTAAAAAACATACTTAAAGGGAGGCATAACATGGATTTCAGAAATGAGAAGAACATATTTATCTTAGATCATCCTTTGATCCAGCACAAGATTACGGGATAAGAATACCGGAACTGCAGAGTTTCGTAAAGTAGCGGAAGAGATTGCTATGCTGATGGGGTATGAAGCCTTGCGTGACCTGGAAACTACAGAGATCGAGGTTGAGACACCTATCGAGAAGACAATATGTCCGGTGATCGCAGGACGCAAACAGGCTGTGGTACCGATCCTTCGCGCAGGCCTGGGAATGACAGAGGGGATACTAAGCCTGCTTCCTACGGCAAAGGTAGGGCATATCGGTATGTATCGTGATAAGGTGACGCATAAGCCGCACAGTTATTATTGTAAATTGCCGGATCCGATCAGCGAGCGTATCATCATCGTGACAGATCCTATGCTGGCAACGGGAGGCTCCGCAGTAGATGCGATCAATTTCATCAAAGAAAAGGGCGGAAAGATGATCAAGTTTATGTGTATCATCGCTGCTCCGGAAGGATTGGAACGCCTGCATAAAGAGCATCCGGATGTACAGATTTATGTCGGACATTTGGACCGTGAATTAAATGAGAATGCATATATCTGTCCCGGACTTGGTGATGCGGGAGATCGAATTTTTGGGACGAAATAAAAGAGAAGGAGCGTTATTTTTGGATATTTTTTGGGAGGACTGATGTAGGAAAGAACGAAATGGGGGTATCCTCCTCAGAAAAAAGAGCCCTGAGGCTTCATCTCATCCAGATTAACATATAAATTGCAAAATACGGCAGACTTAGTAAATCCATATCTGAGTCTTCATTTACATCCTTGCCATTATGGATTCATATACCTTCTGTGCTACCTCAAGCTTATACGCCAGTCTTGTCGGCTGCGGATCCAGTTCTGAGTAATACGATTGCATATCTCTATCGATCATAACCGCATAGAATACCTGACCGGGTACAGAGGTCTCCTTGTTCGCCGGATCTATATTTCCCATCGTACCCGTTACGCCTATTCCTATGTCAGCCTTATATACATCAGCGCATGCTCTTGCCATTGCCTCAGCTGTTTCCTTCGAATACACCGTGAATTTTTCAATTATCTCAGCAGGAACACCTTGCATAATTTTAGCCTCATTGCAATATGTGACAAATGCTCCCTTAAGCACCGCAGATGAACCCTCTGTATCTGTGATCAATGATGCTATCTGACCGGAAGTAGCCGATTCCATTGTTGTGATCGTCATCCTTCTTGCTATCAATAGCTCTGTTAATTCTCTGTAGTTTTTTCTGATCTCCGATTCCCGGTAGTTCCAAATATCTTCTTCACCCAACATACACTTGTACTGATGATTTTCCATACTAAGAATATCCCCCTTTATTACATTATTCTGAATATATATTACATTCTAGCATAATTTCCGGCAAAAAACGGGGGACATATGCCAAATCGAGAAGGGGCTGCATATTCCCAAATCGAAACTAAAAGAGTATTTCTGTCGAAATTTTCGACACAAGTAATCATATAGCACATCGTCCGCGTCGGTGCGAGATTAATATGAAATAACATTTCACAAAGAATGCTAAGAAATCGTATGTTAGATATTGACTTGCTTATGCATCCATTTTTTTCCAACATTTTGTAATCAAAAATTTGCTTATCTCTTCTTTATCATCATCTTCATAATACTTTACAAGCAGTGTTTTGAAATTAGGAACTTCTTTTTCCGGGATTACCAAAAGACCTAATCCGTGTGAAATCATATAATGGTTTGAAAAAATAACAGCTGCTCTTTTGTTTCCATCTATGAATACTTGTGTCTTCATAGAATAAAGAAGAATATTTACGGCTTTATAGATATCTTCCTCATTTCCTATGATAATATTTCGAATATTCTCTTTCACTATATTTTCAACTGGAATTGGAGGAATATAGTTGCAACCACCAATTGTTACAGGAACCCCTCTTATTTTTCCACCATTTGAATAAAAGCCTTCATTTATAAGCTTTGCTATATGACAAAGCAAATAGTAATCGCTTTCTGCTTGAAGAACATCTTCATCCAATATAAATTCCCACGCATGCTTTAAATTTAATATTTTTTGAATATCGCTTGCCGTCATGCCGTTCACAGTCCCATTTTCAATGATATCTTCTGTTTGTGGAAATGTTGTAGATACACCTTCTAGAATAGCTTGATCATATATACTTGCTTTCATATTAGCGCGTGCAAAATCAAGATTTATGACTATATTTGCTGCCAGTTTATTTGATCTGTATCCTAATTCGGCTAATTCTTTTGAAAGTCTCCTTATGGTTTTCTTTAATTCTCTTGATTCCTTGGCATTTTTGAGGAGAAGCTGATAAAGAACATCTGAATAAACATCAACATATGTTGATGTCAGCCTACTTCCAACTCGTTTTCGTATATACAAATATTTACCACTAGAGTTTTCCTTTATCTCAGGAGAACCGTCGTAAGGAATAAGGCTTAGGCGTGCTTCTGCTTCTGCTCTTTCATTTATTAGAGACTGTATCAATTCTATATTGTTCATAGCGGACTCTCCTTTAGGGAACTTTTGCGCCTTGATTATATCAAAAAGTTCCCTAAAACGCAACAGTGCTTTAGGGAACTTTTGCACACGATATGCATCAAAAAGTTCCCTAAAGCATTGGCACATTCTCAATTCAAAACTGACATATAATAGACATTCGGATAATTCCCGGCAAAAACAACGAATGATAGCTTTAGAGAGGCGGATAGCGTCCTACAGACCTTAATAATATACAGAAGAGAGGCATACGAATTATGCATAATTGACAAATGACGCCCTGAAAGCGTCTTTATATTGGACAAATTGCACATAAAAGTGTATGATATAGGGTGGGGGAATTGACTGATATGCTCAAATTGCAGAATCTGTGGGTAGGGGCGTGGAGTATTGCACGAGGTGTGTTGAATGAAACTAATAGACTTGAATTGCCCAAATTGTGGCGCAAATATGAAAGCAAATGCCGAACTGAAGAAGGCAATATGCAACTTTTGCGGCCACGAAATCATAATAGATGATGAAAAAGTCGATATTGCAATTACTAATGGGGAACAATTTGGATATGAACAGGAATTAGGACGACAGAAAGCAAATAACACATAATTATTGATAGGACTGATAACTTGAGAACTCAAGATTCGTAAAGAAAGAGGAACTATTATATGCTTGTACCGGCGATATGTCCTAATTGTGGAGGGACGCTTAAAATAGATGATAAACAGGAGGCGGCAGTATGCAAATATTGCTCAACACCATTTATTTCTGAAAAAGCCATAAATAATTATATTACCCATAATAATACATATATTGAAAACGCAACATGGCCTATGAGAAAACAACGAATGTATCTAAAAAGATTCTTAAGTGTAATTATTACAGTAATTTTAGTATTTTCTATCCCTGTGAAGTCACAGGCAGAAGGTTATCTCTTGGGCGGTTTTGATGTAAGCCAGTACACTCTGAAGCAATTGGAAGATGCGGGTTTTATTCGATACTTCTTTATACTTGATCACGAAGGTAATGAGACTGCCGGTTACTATAAAAGCGCTGAGGAAATTGCTTATGCAGGACATATTCGGTGTTTTGTTGAATTTAATCCAAGGCCTTTTGTTGGGACTACATATGATGCTGACAAAATACGGAAATCAGCAGAGTACTCCTATGATAATCCGGCTTATATTTTTGCAAATAGCTTAACACAATATGACCCTGCTGTATTGGATATTATTGGGTATACTGTATGGGAAATCCATTTTGATGCATATCCTGGAATCGATCCGACACAGTTTACGCTGCCGACTCTTGAAACGGCAGGTTATATGACTAGGATTAGCAACAGTGATTATCTGTATTTGCGCAAAAACAACTTTCAGATAAGAAATGTGATTCTGTATGACAAATACTGCTATGTAAGCTATACATTCCAGGTATTAAATGAGAAAATGCCAGCCGGTCCCTCAAGATATGGAGCTAGCAGATTGATCTTGCCGGGATATTTATCATATATACCGGATGATTATGATGAGGCACATGGCATTGCGCCTTCGTTGAGTTATACTGCGGATCATGAGGTACCAATACATAGTGATCATATAGGAATACCCGACAAACCTTTAGGTTTTCTGTCTAGATAGATAAATTAGACTGTTAAAGAGCTGATTAGTTTAGATCAGCTCTTTTTATTCTATACTCTCAAAGATGACAATAATCATATGTAACTGATAGGCGCATATATATGCTTTTCTTGAAAAAGAACTTGCTTTTTTTGTAAATTATGTTTACAATAAGGCGAAAACAAAAAAACACGGGAGCTTGTAGTACAGGCTGAGAGGAAGGTGGGACCTTCGACCGATACCTGATTTGGATAATGCCAACGTAGGGATGTAGAGTGTATTTACTATGTATGGAAACCGAATCGGTTTCCTTATTTTTTTTGGTAATTATATCAGGTGGTGTTTGCGGGAAGGAGCGTGAAGCGAAGGATCCGGGAGGACCGGACGGATACAAGGGGAGCGCCTTGTATACGAGAAGAGCGATGGGAAGCCGTGTTTCGGCGTGAGAGGGGAAAAGGGATTCCCGACCGGACAAAACAGAAATGCTGTTTTGTAATAAAGTAAAACTTAGAAAAGAGGATATAGGAATGAAAGATTCTAAAAGTTTACTGAAACTGGTCGTACTCTCCATGCTGATCGCACTCGGTGTCGTGATCTCGCCGCTCCTTCGCGTGGAGGGAATGTGCCCGATGGCGCATTTTATCAATATTGTATGTTCGGTTTTGCTGGGGCCCTGGTATTCACTGCTATGTGCGGTGGTGATCGGTATCCTGCGTATGACCCTGATGGGGATCCCGCCTCTGGCATTGACCGGAGCGGTGTTTGGAGCGTTTCTCTCCGGTGTACTGTATCGCCTATCCAAGGGAAAACTGGTCTGTGCGGTACTGGGTGAGGTGATCGGAACCGGCGTGATCGGTGCGATCGCATCCTATCCGGTAATGACCTATTTGATGGGAAGGGAAGGGCTCAGCTGGCTGTTTTATGTACCATCCTTTACCTGCGGTACACTGATCGGCGGAAGTATTGCCTTTTTCTTCCTGCGTAAGCTGATCGATAATGGAATGCTGGCGAAGATGCAGCAGATGCTGGCGTCTCCCGTATATACGGATAAGGGAACCGTTTTTTCCAATGCGCTTACGGTTGCAGCATTCGGTCCGATCCTGTTTGTGGTCTTGCACATTGTGCCCGGCGTGTTTGGCATAGAGGGACAGATCTGGTCGTATCTAGCCTATGGCGCATTGGTCGTATTTGTGATTGCGGCACTTGTTTATTTTATCGCAAAGTCCGGAAGGAGTAAGACGCGTGATCAAAAAACTGCGTGAGACATTAAAAGAACGACATCCTCTGATCCATTGCATTACGAATCCGATCTCCATCAATCAGTGTGCCAATGCAATCCTTGCAGTTGGCGGTCGGCCGATGATGGCGGAGCATCCGCTGGAAGCACCGGTGATCACGGCAAATGCCGGAGCCGTACTTTTGAATCTGGGAAATATCACGGATGTGCGGATGGAATCCATGCGGCTTTCTGCAAAGACAGCAAAGGAGAAGCGTATTCCGTTTGTGCTGGATGTGTGTGGCGTGGCTTGTCTATCCAACCGAAGGGAGTATGCTCTTTCTTTGATGCAGGATGCAACGCCCTCTGTGATCAAGGGAAACTATTCGGAGATCCTGGCGCTTATTGATCCGCAGTATAATGCCAGTGGCGTGGATGCGGAAAAAGGTATTGATGAAGAGAAGGTTGTTTCAGCGGCAAAAGCGTTAGCTCAAAAATATCAGGCTGTGGTGTTGGCCAGCGGACAGACCGATCTCATCACGGACGGAAAAAGAGTGATCCGTTGCAATAACGGTACTTCGCAACTGGCAACGATCACGGGAACCGGCTGTATGCAGGGAGCATTGTGCGCGGCATATCTGTCAGTAGCAGAGGATGCAATTTCGGCAGCTGTGATGGCTGCGGTCATGCTTGGTGTATGCGGGGAACTGGCAGAGACGGAAAAGGGCAGCGGCAGTTTCGGTGTAAATCTGATGGATTGGATCTCTACGGTGCCCGATGAGCAGCTGGAAGAATTACAGAGAATAGAAGATCATTGATAATCATGAAGTTCCGGACAGTTGCTGGAAAAAGCATATATTAATAGTACATTACTCGTGGCAATAACAAATATGCTGTAGTGAATCTTGAGCGCGGGTATACAGAAAAATTCAATGAGGAAGTAGTAATGAATAAAAAACTCGACACAACCCTATACTTTATTACAGACAGCACAGGATATGAAAAAGAGGAATTCCTGCGCCGTGTAGAGGCAGCTCTTCGCGGAGGCGTGACACTGGTACAGCTTCGGGAAAAAGAAAGAACAACGAGAGAATACCTGGAGCTTGCAAAAGAAGTACATATACTGACGCAAAAATATGATGTGCCGCTGATCATTGATGACCGTTTGGATGTGGCTCTGGCGGCAGAGGTTGAGGGTGTACATCTGGGACAGAGTGATCTGCCGATCAATATTGCCAGAAAGATCTTGGGAAACGATTGGATCATCGGAGCTACGGCCAAGACCGTGGAACAGGCGACGGAAGCCTATGAGCAGGGCGCGGATTATCTCGGCGTGGGTGCGATCTATCCGACGACAACCAAGGTGAAGACAATCCTGACTTCCACGGAGATGTTGCGAAAGATCTGTGAAGCAGTGCCAATCCCGGTGAATGCCATCGGCGGATTGAATAAAGATCGTCTGGATGTACTGGCAGGGATCCCCATCGCGGGCGTATGCGCGGTATCCGCGATCATGAAAGCGCCGGATCCGGAGATCGCGGCAAAAGAATTGATGGAAGCATATCAGGCAATAAAATAATAAAAGGAACAGAAGGGGAGCAATATGAACACAGCATTGACAATTGCAGGCAGTGATTCCAGCGGAGGCGCAGGGATCCAGGCAGACTTAAAGACTATGACGATGAACGGTGTATTTGGCATGAGTGCCATCACAGCACTGACGGCCCAGAATACCACCGGAGTCACGGGGATCATGGAAGTGACACCGGAATTTTTGGAGCAGCAGCTCGATGTGGTATTTACCGATATTTATCCGGATGCCGTAAAGACCGGTATGGTTTCGTCAACAGACCTGATCAAGGTGATCGCCGGAAAACTGAAACAGTATCAGGCAAAAAATATTGTCGTGGATCCGGTGATGGTGGCGACCAGCGGAGCAAAGCTGATCAGCGATGATGCGATCGATACGCTGAAAGAATATCTGCTTCCTTTGGCAACGGTGATCACGCCCAATATACCGGAAGCGGAAGTTTTATCCGGGAGCACGATCACATCCGAAGAAGATATGGTCGCTGCGGCAAAAGTGATCTATGAAAGATTCGGATGTGCGGTGTTGTGTAAGGGAGGTCATCAGGTAAATGATGCCAATGACCTGCTTTACAATGCAAACGGTCCGGTATGGTTTGCGGGAAAGAGGATCAACAATCCGAATACACACGGAACGGGATGCACTTTATCCAGTGCGATCGCATCCAATATGGCAAAAGGCGAGACATTGGAAGATGCAGTAAAAAATGCAAAAGATTATATTTCCGGGGCATTGGCAGCGATGCTCGATCTCGGAAAAGGAAGCGGACCACTCGCTCATAACTACGCGATCATATAAATTATTAAGGAGAAACAGGAATGAGTAACGAAACGAAACAGAAATTTGACGGCTATGCAAATCAGTATGATGAATGGTTTATGGTGAACGATAAACTGTTTACCAGTGAGCTGAAGCTTTTTCAGAAAGTGCTGGGCGATATATCAGGAAAAAGACTGTTGTCCGTAGGATGCGGAAGCGGTCTGTTTGAAAGTTATATCGATTGTTCCGGTATTGAAGGGATCGAACCTTCGGAAGATATGGGTAAGATCGCGGAGAAACGCGGCGTAAATATCATCAAGTATGGAGTGATCGAAGATGTGGAATTGCCGGAGAATACCTATGACATTATCTACTTCAACGGCAGCTCCAGTTATATGGAGGATCTTGCTCCGGTATATGAGAAGAGTCTGAAGGCGTTGAAGGAAAACGGTAAACTGATCCTTCTGGATGTGCCGAAGGAGAGCGCATTTGGTTTTATGTATCTTTTGGGTAAGAGTCTGAATACTTATGATCATGAATACCTGAGAGGGGCGATGCCGGCACTTCCGTATCCGCTGGCGTTGGCATCTTCCGGTGTATGGCATACCACGGAAGAAAAGATCAATATATTAAAGAATCTTGGTATTCAGAAATTTTCCTATTACCAGACATTGGTGAAGAATCCACTCTACACAAACGAGGAAGTAGAAGAAGTGGTGGAAGGATACCAGAGCGGCGGATATGTAGCGATCATCGCTGAGAAATAAAAAGGGTGGATATATGCGTTTTTCGGATACATTATTTGCGGCAACAGAGGATCTCTGGAAAGAAGCGATGCATAAGCCGTTTGTCGTAAAGATGGCAGACGGTTCTTTAGAGAAAGGGCTGTATGCCAACTATATGCTGCAGGATTATCTGTATCTGCAGGATTACACAGGGATCCTGAAGAGAACGATCGTGTTGGTGGAAGATCCGGAATTACGAGATTACCTGCAAAGAATCCTTTATGAAACCGAGAAGGAAACGGAGCGTGTCCATTTGCCGGCAATGAAAAAACTGGGGATTACGGAAGAAGAAATAAAGAACGGTCAAAAGGTGCAGGTGTTGCAGGAGTATGCGGACTATATGCTGTTGCAGCTGGATCATCTGGGTGCGGTGGCAGGTCTTGTAGCGCTGCTGCAATGCTCCTGGGGATATGCCTATATTGCGCAGGAAATGAGTGACCAATACAGACAGGTTCTGCCGGAATCTCCATATCAGGAATGGTTTGTGGCATATACGGATCCGGCTTACACAGAGGCAAACCGTTTATGGATCGAAGCGGTTGACCGGGAAACAAAAGAGCAGGATCCGAAACAGGCGGGGCTGTTGTGTGAGATATTTCAAGCCTGCGCCGGATACGAAAACCGATTTTGGGACACCTTATTTAACGCATAATGCATAGCAGAGAAAGCCACGGAGATTTCCATGGCTTTTTTGTATATCAAAATATGAAATGGCCCGAAACAAATATTGATAGGATTTGTCCCGGATTCTGTAATATGATCGGTCTGTGAGGTTGAGATATCGCAAAGTAATGAAGGATATAGGAGGGGCCAAAATGGTTGATGTAAAGGGACGCTGGGCACTGATCACCGGTGCGGCAAGAGGAATCGGTTATCTTACGGCAAGGTTTATGGCAAAGCAGGGATGCAATCTGATCCTGCATAGCAGGGATCTTTCACATACAAAGAAAGTTCTTGAAGAAGTAAAAGCGGATGGCATAAATGCCTATGCAGTTGCAGCGGATCTGAATGATCTGTCTTCTGTGGAAAAGATGCTGCAGGAGATCGATGCACTGGGTGTGACCGTAGACATCGTACTGAATAACGCGGGATTGCAGATCGCATATCGTACCGAGTATTTTCAAACGCCGGTCGAGGATTATCTGGTGAGTTTTAATGTAAATACCATCGCTCCGGCCATGATCTGCTATCATTTTATGCCGAAGATGATCGAGAGAGGTTTCGGGCGTATCGTAAATACCACCAGCGGGATCCATTTGGAACCGGAGCAGGCCGGATACTCGGCGAGCAAAGCGGCATTGGACAAGATCACCATCGATCTGGGTAATACAGTCCAGGGGACGGATGTGATGATCAATCTGACGGATCCCGGATGGTGTCGTACCGATCTGGGAGGACCGCATGCACCGAATGCGCCGGAAAGTGCTATTCCCGGAATCGTTGTCGGAGCGTTTGTGGATGATAAAAAATCCGGTCGTATTCTTGGGGCACAGAATTTTGCAGGAATGACACTGGAAGAAGCGGTAGCGAAGGCAGAGAAAGAATTCGACAGTCCGTATTGAGCAAAGACAGAATATTAAAAATTCAGGGCCGGCTGTAACAAGCCGGCCCTGTTTATGTTATGAACTGTTTGCTTCAAACGAAAAGGAAATTTATTCATGCCATTTCCGGAGCAGATAAATGAATCCGAAGACTCTGGCGGAAGGCTCGCCCCAGCTGCCGCGGAAGCGGATATACAGGCTGGGCACTTTGATACCGCTCTCGTGATCACGCAAGGCCAGATGCTTTCCTGCGATCTCAGCGGAGATCGGAATTTCCACGACATATTCCGTAAGGGTTCCTGTATAGTGCAGGCGTTTGCGGAAGATCTCTTCATCATCCAGACATACGGATAACAGTTTTCCGTTGTCTTCCCGGAGCAGATGTAATTCCAGGATCAGTTCGGCATTTTCTTCTGCTTTCATATGATAGCCGAAAGAGCCGTTCGGTTTTGCGTAACGGGAGGTTCCTTCATCGGTCGCGCCTACGCTGTCTCTTTCCTCCATGGCGTGGAAGTCATCGTTTTCGTACTGACCATAGCCCGGCTGTACCGTATCCAGGATCGCTTCGCGGCGTTTCTCTTCCAGAGCGCGCTTCTGCTGAATATCCGAACCGTCTCCGGTGGTACTGTTGGCATCCAGGAAATACCAGTAGATCCCGTAGCGCTCTCTCGTTTTTAAGTAATGCGGACGGAATGTGAGTTCACGGTCCGTACCGCGCAGGATAAAGCAAAGTTCTTCGCCCTGCTTTTCCATATGGAAATCGATATTTGCCATAAAGTCTTTTACGCTTCCCTCCGAGATGGTCAGGAATTCGTTGCCGGCAATCTTGTTGGTCGGAATGGTTACATCCACACCGGTGGATCCGTCGATCATATTTTCCGTTCCCAGATCTGCGGAGAGCAGAAGAGGACCGTAGGAGAAGGCGAATACCGTATCACAGTCCGGCAGACCTTTTGCAACTACTTTGCATTTATAGGACATGGAGAAACTGTCGTTGTCGTTCCATACTCCATGGATCACATAATAGCCGTTTTCCTCTGTTACCGTTTTTCCGTCCGCGGAAAGAGAAGTTTCATAAGCCCATTCCGGGATGCGGATGCGAAGCTTTGCGGATCGCGTATCCGTATTCAAAGGATGTACCGTAAAGCGGATGGTATCCTTTGCGGGAACATCGGCTTCCTGCACCAGGCGGATGCCAAGATCCGGATCGCTTACCTCGGAAGATAAGAACAGATTAACCGTGATGCCGTCCTCTTCCTTAAAGTAGATGCTGTCATTCAGCTTGGTGAAGTTTTCCATACCGCTGCCGGTGCAGCACCAGAACTTATCGAATTCTGTACCATAACATTTGTAGTACCCGGAAGCCATGGGCTGGAAATACATGGTCATACCGGTTTCCGGATTCTGGGAAGATAAGATCGCGTTGATTAGTGTGTTTTCGTAGTACTTTGCGTACTTCTTATCGCCGGTGATTTTAAAGAGCTTCCGTGTCATCTTCAGCATGTTGTAGGTGTTGCAGGTTTCGTTATTGCAGTTGGTGCGCTCGGTATCGAGGATAAAGTCTTCGCCGAAGTGCTCCCATTCGCTGTTGCCGCCGGTAGCATAGGTGTGGCGTTCCGTGACCATGGTCCAGAATTTCTCAACATAATCCAGATACTTTTCATCGCCGACCGTCAGATAGCGGTTGAGCGCACCGACAAACTTCGGGATCGTGGTATTGGCATGACGGTTGTTCAGTACATTCTTATCACCGGAAGCAACTCTTTCAAACAATGCTTCTTCGTCAAAGAAATGCGCAGCTTTTAAGTGTTCTTCTTTTTTGGTGAACTGGTACAGATCGTAAAGTGCGTCATTCATGCCGCCGTATTCGATGCCGAGAACGGTACGGTGGGTTTCCTCGGACCAGGCAGATGCGCGTGCATAGGTCCAGTCGCCGATGCCGCTCCCCAGAGTCAGTGCCGGTTCATAGCCGGTGAAACGATAAACATTTACGATACCGTCCAGGATCTTGTGCATGGTGTACCAGGGAACCCATGCTTCTGTGATGATATTTGTTTTATTCTGTTCTACCAGATCAAACTGTAATTCTACATTGGCCGGATCCTTGATGATGCGCCGAAAACATAGCCGGGTATTCCCTGGGAATGAGCCTGACAATCTAAAAGTCCATCAATGGCTCTGTGGATGCGGTCCAGCAGGATCTCTTTATCTTTTGCGGAACACTGCGCGTTGGCATAAGCCTGGGATACTGCAGTGAGATAATGGCCCAAAGTATGTCCGCCGATGAGCATATTCTCCCATCCGCTATAACGCATCTTCGGCATGGCAAGCCCTGCGGTCTCGTAGAAGCCGGCCAGCAGGCGCTCCACATCCAGTTTTTCCAGATAAGCGACATCTTTTTCAAAGGCATTTACGCAATAAGGATCGTGCATTTTGACCTGATCCAGTCCGTAGAATGATGACATTTTTACCCCTCCATATATGAAAAATGAGATACTGTGACCATTATAATAAAGGCATGTTCTTTAATCAAGAATATTGACATAAATATTTCGCGAGAATACAATAAAAGAAAATAAATAATAGGAGGGTTACTACATGGATAAGAAAGCAATGTACAAACTGAGCTACGGTCTGTTTGTGCTGACGGCACAAAAGGATGGAAAGGATAACGGTTGTATTATCAATACGGCGATCCAGGTGACCAGCGATCCCAATGTGATCAGCATCGCGGTGAACAAGAATAATTACACCCATGATATGATCATGGAGACCAGGAAATTTACGGTATCCATCATCAGTGAAGCGGCAGATTTTTCTTTATTCAAAAACTTCGGTTTCCAGTCCGGTCGGGATGTAAATAAGTTTGCCTCTTTTACGGATTGCAAGCGTGGAGCGAATGACTGCATGATCATCACCAAAGGCACGAATGCGTATATCGCCGCCTGGGTGAAGGAGACTGTGGATATGGGAACCCACACGATTTTCCTGGCACAGGTAACGGATATGGATGTGCTCTCGGATGACAAGTCGGCAACTTACGAGTATTACCAATCTAACATCAAGCCGAAGCCGGAAGCAGTAGGCAAGACGCAGGACGGACAGACCATCTGGCGCTGCCGCATCTGCGGATACGAGTATGTGGGAGAGGAAGTGCCTGACGATTTCATCTGCCCGATCTGCAAACACGGTAAGCAGGATTTTGAAAAGGTAGGGTAAATCAAACCGCCTTTCTCCGATTGGGGAGAGGCGGTTTTTGAAAGCAATAGATCCCAAGGCTAATTTGAGAAAGAAATGAAAAGGTGAAGACACAATGATCCAGGATATCTATCCGAGTAAACTGCATAACGAATACGGACATTATGAAGTAAGAGAAGAAGATATCGTTTTTTATTTTGATGAAAAGGGGCGGCTGTTGACCCGGGAAGAAAACGGAAGGCTTACTTTTTTGAATAAAAAAGAGATCGGTGAGAAAAAAAGTATTTATCTGTTTTCGATAGATGAGAAAAGATATTTTCTGATCCCGGAGAAACCGGAACAAGTGAAAGATGGCTATACCTATCGCACGATCCGTGAGGTTCGCGATTATTGCGCAGAGGGACCGGAAGTATTTGCGGTATTTACGGCGTATCATTTGTGGAGATGGTATGCGGATAATGTATACTGCGGAAGATGCGCGGAAAAACTGGAATTGGATCAAAAGGAACGAGCAATGAAATGTCCGGGATGCGGAAACATGATCTTTCCGCGAATTAATCCGGCGGTGATCGTTGGGGTGATGAACGGAGACAAGCTGTTATTAACAAAGTACCGGCAGGGGTACGGACATAATGCGTTGGTTGCCGGTTTTACCGAGATTGGAGAGACACTGGAAGAAACCGTAGCCCGTGAAGTGATGGAAGAAACCGGGGTGAAAGTAAAGAATATCCGTTACTACAAATCACAGCCCTGGGGAATGGCGCAGGATATCCTGGTGGGTTATTACTGCGATGTGGATGGTGACAGTACCATACGAATGGATGAAGGAGAACTGAAATATGCCGAATGGGTGCAGCGGGAAGAGATCGAGCTGCAGCCGAATAACCTGAGTCTGACCAACGAGATGATGCGGATGTTTAAGGAAGGGAAAATCTAAATTTGTAATTGACCAAATAGCAGAAAACCACGGGAGCGATCTCGTGGTTTTTTTGTGTTATTGAAAAAAGTTCTTGACATATAATCAAAATGAATATATGATAAAGCCATCAAAGAGATATGATCAAACAGATAATATGAAAGGAGATGATATCTATGAATGAACTGTTTAACGGAATGCTCGGGAAGATCGCGCCGGGAATGTGCAGATTGTCTATGGATGGAGGGATCGCGATCAAGACCTCTAACGGATACCGGACCTACGATAGCAAGACCGGAAGACTGACCAACTGTTCCAGCTTTGTATTTGATATCGGAGAAGAATTTTTCTTCGTGATGCCGACCAACAAAGTAAAGACCGGTGATATCATTCTCGCAAACGGAAAACCGAAATGTTTTACGGAGGTAAAGGATGACAGGATCGTGGCCGTCAATTATGAAGACTCTACTATGGAGCAGATCATACCGGAAAGATACATTTTTATGGGAAATACATACTTTTACGGAAAAGTGGTATCTATGTTCGGCAATGGTATGAAGAAAGGAAAGAAGCCCGGAAACATTATGAAATATATGATGCTTTCCCAGATGATGAAAGGAAAGAACGGAGGGCTTGGAGAGGTTCTTCCGCTAATGATGATGGGACAGGGATTCGGAGACGGATTATTTGAAGGCTTGTTTGACGAAGATATCGCAGAGGATGTTTCCGACGATACGGATGAATGACAACGAAGGAGTTGTTTATAGATGGAGAGGTACCCGGAGAGTACCGGAAAGGAGGCAGTTATGGGATGTGGAGCATGGAGTGATGATGGATTTCGCAGGTATTCGAAAAGCAGGGGCAGGACTGTCGGAGCAAGCGGAAGCCTGTCCGGAAATATGAGCAATCAGGAGATGTTTAAAGCGAGAGATATCGATCCTGCGCTGGATCCGAAAAATGTGATCCGGGAATGCTGCGATAATGAAGAGCATCCGGCAACCATCCCGGTGATCCTGGCACTGGATGTGACCGGTTCTATGGGACAGGCGGCAGTAGAAGTGGCCAAACAGCTCAACATTATTATGACGAAGCTGTACCAGAAAGTGAAGGATGTGGAATTCCTTGTGATGGGCATTGGTGATCTGGCATACGATGACTGCCCGCTGCAGGTATCCCAGTTTGAGTCTGACATACGCATCGCGGAGCAGCTGGATAAAGTATACTTTGAATTCGGCGGAGGCGGCAATGCTTTTGAATCCTATACGGTCGCATGGTACTTCGCGCTGGAACAGGTACAACTGGATTGCTGGAAGCGAGGACGAAAAGGGATCATTATCACGATGGGTGACGAAGGCATCAATCCGTATCTGCCGGGTAAGAGGCTGGCGGAGATCACCGGAAGACCGGTGCAGGCGGATATCGAAACTTCCCGTTTATATCCGGAAGTGCAGGAAAAATATGATGTATATCACCTGTTTGTGAATCATAGCGGACGAAGAAATGAAAACTATATCCGGACCTGGAAGGAACTGATGGATACGGAACACTTCAAAGAAACCGATATCAAGAATATCGCAGACCAGATCATCCGTATCGTGACGGCCCGGGCAGAAGAGGATCGGAGGGCAGGCGCATTCGTTGCGACCACAAAACAGGAAGAGATCAGCTGGTAAGCAGTTACCCGGAAGGGAGGTGGCGGTATGCAGGACATTCGTATCGTGATCGGAGCAAATTACGGAGACGAAGGAAAAGGTCTGATGACAGACTATTTTGCGGCACAGGCAGTCTCTGAAGGAAAGAAAGCTCTGGTGATCCCTGCAAACGGCGGTGCGCAGCGGGGGCATACTGTCACCACACCGGAAGGGGTACGCCATGTATTTCATCATTTCGGATCCGGAACACTGGCCGGAGCGGATACATGGCTGCCGCGTTTCTTCATCGTCAACCCGATGATCTTTATGGCCGAATATGAAGAACTGTTGGGAAAAGGTGCAAAGGATTTTCGCATCTATATGGATCCGGAATGTCCGGTTTCCACACCCTTTGATATGATCACCAATCAGATCCTGGAGGAGCATAGGGGCAATGCCCGGCATGGCAGTTGCGGTATCGGGATCTGGGAGACACTGCTACGACAAGGCAGACTTCTTGGAGAGCTGCTGGCAATGCCGGATGATGAGATCCGGGTATATTTAAAAGAAGACTGCAAAAAACAGATGTTGAAGCGTCTTGCGGAAAACGGGATCACGGAGCTGCCGGAGCGTTGGCGGGATATCCTTGCAGAGGAAGGTCTGATGGAAAATTATATCTTTGATCTGCGGGATATGAGTGAGATCGCGAAGCTGCGGGAAGGTGATATCCTGCGGGAATATGACCGGCTCATTTTTGAAAACGGTCAGGGACTGTTGCTGGACCGTTCCCATAAGGAATATACACACCATACGACTCCCAGTAATACGGGACTGCGGAATCCTGCAGAGCTGATCCGCGAAAATTTGAAAGGTGCAGAAGCGGAGATCGAGTGCTGCTATGTGACGCGAACCTATCTGACGCGACACGGTGCAGGACCTTTTGCGGAAGAGTGCGTAAAGGAAGAGATCAATGCAAGAATGCAGGATCTTACGAATGTACCCAATCCACATCAGGGAACGATCCGTTACGGAAAGCCGGACGAAAAAACGATCCGGAAGCGCATCCGGGAGGATTATGACAGCGAAAGATTTCCGCATAAGTGCAGGAAGCGACAGACGATCGCGGTGACGCATAGGAATGAATACACTTCCGGTATCGTGAAGTACGGTGATTACATCTCAGACGGAGAGACCAGAGAAGATGTCCGAAAGCAAGGGTGATGGAAACATCGCCTTTGTTTTTTGACATATAGGAAAATCAAAAAGTGAAATCGTATGTGACAGAATATAAGTAGAGGATGAGCGGCGTGAGATATATAATCAAACGGTAATATGGACTGGGAGACCAGGTGATCAAGGACGGAGGACAGAGGTATGGCAGTAAAATGGGGTGTCTTGGGAACGGCAGGTATTGCAAGGGGATGTACGATCCCGGGGATGAAAGCGGCAAATAACTGTGAGCTTTATGCGATCGCCGGAAGAGATGAAAATAAGGTGAAAAGTTTTCAGCAGGATTTTGGTTTTGAAAAAGCCTATGTCGGTTATGAGAAACTGCTGGAAGACCCGGAGGTGCAGGCGGTGTATATCCCTCTGCCCAATCATCTGCATAAGGAATGGGTGATCAAAGCGCTGAATGCAGGTAAGAATGTGCTGTGTGAAAAGCCGTTGGCGCTAAATGCGGAGGAAGCAAAGGAGATGTTTGCTGCGGCCAGAGATAATCATGTTGTATTGATGGAAGCGTATGCATACCAGCACAGTCCGTATATAGCAGCGCTGAAGGAAGATGTGAAGAGCGGTATCATCGGAGATGTGGATTATATCGAAACGGCATTTCTGACACAGGGGTATGTCGAGGATTTCCGTTTGCACAAGGAAATGGGCGGCGGCGCACTTTATGATCTTGGGTGTTATTGCACGACCATGATATTGTCGCTCACGGATTCCGAACCGGAATATGTGAAGGCGGATGCCGAGTTTAACGAAGAAGGCGTGGATGTATTCACATCGGTGATGATGAAATTTCAAAACGGTGTGCGCGCAGCATTTAATGTGGGTATGATGTTCCCGGCGGGATGCAATGCGAGAAAAGACCGCTTGTATATCCACGGTTCCAAAGGTTGTATCGATTCCGCGGTGGAGTATAACCAGGCCGGTGAGCTGAGTTATACTATTGTATCGGAAGGAAAAAAGATAGAACGAAAGATCACGGCAAAGCAGAATTATACACTGGAAAGTGAGCAGCTGGGGCGGTGTATCGAGAACAGAGAGCAGCCGTATGTTTCTCCGGAGTTTTCTATCAGGAATGCGCAATTGCTGGATCTGATATTTGAAAAGATCGGATACTGATCCGGAAGAAAAGAAAAATGGGGCTTCGTTCAGCCGGACGAAGCCTTTTTCTTATGGCAAAATTCACAAAAACAGTATGTACGATATAGATGTTAGTCACATTGAGTTTCCTCCGAATGACGCCTATAATGATAAACAAATAGGGCAAAATCATCGAAGGGAGGCGAGTCATATGGCAAAAGAGAGTACACAGGAATCCATCCGGTCCGGTCGGCTGCAGGGTACCGGTGATGAACGATTGGATCAAGCAATTGCCGAACTGGAAGGGATCGATGCGGGACATCATCGGGATTCCGGGAAATTTACGAATGTTATGACCGTCATAGATCGTTTGCATAGGATCAGCAGTCCCTTTTATGGGAAACCGGTGGATGAGGATCAGCTCACAGAGATCAAAGCTGCCTATACATCACTCGTGGAGGCCTGCGATGCGTATCTGGAAGGCAAAGGGGAAAAAAGGCGTTCGGAATACGGTACGCAGCGCTTGAACTG
The DNA here is from genome assembly GCA_017526985.1 of Lachnospiraceae bacterium. GTDB lineage: Bacteria > Bacillota > Clostridia > Lachnospirales > Lachnospiraceae > NK4A136. Next base: position 7,875 of record JAFXQR010000143.1, on the reverse strand, counting down.
TATCCGTGCGATCCGTGAAATCTCCCTGATGGATTCAGCACTTTTGGATCCGGATCATCCGGCATACGATCCTTCCATGAATCTGGTTGAACTTTTGACCGAAGCCAGAAAAACTACTGTTTCTATACCGGAGGGAGAAAAGGTTCAGCCGGTAGGAGATGTGATGAATTCCCGTATCCCCCTGGAAGTGGAGGGCAGCAACGGCGCGCAGAAGGGCTTCTTTACAGCGGATCGGATCAATCGCGATGGAGCTGGGCTGGCAGATGAGTTGGAGGAACGCTTCCGGGAACAACCGGCAATGGAACCGCTTTGCGAGGCACTAAAACATGGGGAAAAAGATAAAATAATAGAGGCTATAAAGGGCTTACAATTTGAGGAAGAAAAAGAAGAAGTGACAGGTGGATCCCGTTTCCGGGGATTTGTAGACCGGTTGCGGAAAAAGTCGCAAAAAGAATTGCCGGGAGCGCAGGAGTTTTGTGACCGTATGCGGGTGGCGTATGATGGGCAGGGATATGGCGTCCCCAGGGAGTTCTCCGGCCCGGAGGAATTTCATAAATGGGTGAACAGCGATCCTTCCATACTGCCAACATTACAGGCACTTTCCAAAGAGGCCCAAAGCAGAACGAATAACTATAAATTGAATATGCAGAGTGGTGGTATTCAACCGAATACGGAGATTCCATCCCGGAATATCGGTATGTCCCGTTTTGCAGAAGCCTTGGGATGCGGACATCTGATCGCAAAGGCTGAGCGGATGACCATACAGAGCGGAGGAAGAATGCAGACAGGTGTATTTATGCATACCGCAGAAGGAAGCGATGTGTCTCGTTTGCGGCCCTCCGATCCCCTGGTATCCCTTTTTTATCATCAGGGAGCCGGCATGGAAGCGATGGAGGGAGGAGCGTTTAAGAAATCCCTTGCCAATCTGCAGGTGCTGGATTATATATGCGGAAATACGGACCGACACCTGCGAAATGTGATCTATCAGACGGGCACAGATAGTGAGGGGCGGTTGCAAATGCAGGGAGTCATCGGGATCGATAATGACTTGTCGTTCGGGTGGATCCGGAATGATACAGAGACACAGAATGATAGGGAGTTAAAAGTAGATCAGCTGAGAGTTATCCCCAGAGAGACGGCCGAGCTGATCATGCAGATGGATAAGCCGTTTGTGGAACATCAATTGTCGGATCTGGGACTTGCCAAGGAGGAGATCGGTGCAGCCGTTAGTCGTATCGATGCGTTGCGGAGATGTTTAATAAATCCGCAGCAGTCATTCCATTACGATTCCAATACGATGCCGGGATTCCAGCTGCCGTACGCCGAGGGCAAGCTGTTGATCGTAGACGATGAAATGGACTTTCAAAGGATCCCATATCAGGAAATGGTGAAACCGAATAATATGTTTGATCGTGCGCAGGGACTTCCGGCTTTGGCAAAAGAGGCTGCGGAAAAAATGTATAATGATTGCTGGAAGAAAGCAGAAGAAAAAGTGGGGGAGCTTACGGATCCGGACACGAGAAAAACATCCGAATCGAAACAGAAAAAGAAGGGGGGCGGTGGTACAGCGTTGGAAGGGGTGCAGGAAACCTTTCAAAAAATGGTGCAGGAATTGGATAAGGTGCCGCCGATCCATTATGCAAAGGCGAAGATTCAGGGAGCGATCGCTGCGCATAAGAATAAGACGGGAGCGCATACGGGCAAAAAGATAGATCTGCAGACATTGGAAGAAAAGACACCAAAGTCAGATCGGGAAAGAACCAAATCGGAAGGCGCGGAAATACGACGACAGAGAAGAATGTCGCAGGCATCCGAGAAGCAGGCAGCAGGCCCGACAATGACAACGAAGTAATAAGAGGGAACGACACGATACTTTTTTTACCGGGGCATAAAAGGAGAGAAAGAGATATGGGCGAAGATAAATTACAGATGCTTCTATATGGTATATTGAGAGTTGTGGAAAACTACGAAAAAGAAATTCATGTGGTGGGAGGCATCGTGGATATTGTGGAAGGCCCGGATAAAGGAAAAAGGGCTGTCCAGTTTATGGCAAAAGGCTATGAAGAATTGGGAAATACATATCTTCCTCCTTCGGATGTATGCGATATGCTGGAGGAACTGGAAGAGACGGAGAGGATAGGGGAGGAAGAGTACAAACAGGTATTTATAGCTTTGCGGAATAAAATCGCAAAACAATTGTTGGAACAGTTTGTACCTGCAATAAAACAAGTAATCGCAAAAAAAGGTGCTGGACAAAAGAATGTCAAACCGTATCATGAAGCATTTGATCATGCTCTTGTTGACTATTTTCAGAAATTTTTCATGGCAAACAGAATAGGGATCCAATCGGTTGAAAGTCAAAAAGTGGATGCGGAAGGAATGGCATTCAATATTCTGGTGGAAACCAATAATGGGATTCGTGTAAGAACATTATATCTTAAGCCGGATGAATCCGGTATCGCGCAATTACAGATCATGACGGTGTATGTTCCGGAAGAATTAAGGGGTTACGGATTGAGCAAAATGATCATCAACAATCTTTTTGTTTTCTGTTATAAAACAAATGCTGATCTGTTGATCACACAGGTGATCAATGCGGAGTGGGAAATGTATCTTTTGACAAAATGTGCGCAATTGGTTCATAGAGATGCACAAAAAGGTGATACCCTGGCAATCCTAAAACCGTTGTAGTAATTTCATAAGGATGTAAAGGTATAGTGGGGCGTATTATTGCTCTTAATCGTAGATGTCCAAAGCTATTCCATTTTCCACCAAAAAGTTTTTAATTTCGTATTCATATTGCTTCGGAATGGAAAGTATCGCTGTTCCCTTTTTCTTCGGAATAAAAAACAATCCGGTACCATAGCGTTTGATATAGCGGAAATATTCCCACTGGAAGGATGTTTTTTGATTATTATGATGATCGAATTCAATACCATCTTTACAAAAGGTATAAGTTGAACGGCCCTTATTCAGCAGCTCCTTGATGATCCTGCCGGAATTGTAGATATATCCGTATGAATGGATCGCGCAAAAAAGAAATACCGCGGAACAGATACCGAGAATGATATTTTTATATCGTATAACCAGTAGTAGACTAATTAAGAAGAATACAGCCGTGATAATAAAATAGACGATCAAACGGAGGCGCCAATTCCGTACCTTAAACCATGGGTCATCTTCCAGTTTCAGATCGCATAGTATAATATTAACCACATCGAGTGCATATTGTTTATCCCGCGTTTCCAGTTCGATAGTCATAGTTTTCCTCGTTTCGCTTTTTGATCTCGCTACATACATATTCTAGCATAATTCCGGGCAAAAACAACGAAATTTGTAAAGTCCAAAGGCTTTGATGATGGCTTTTCAAGCCACCGGTTTTACATTATAAATGCAATGAGGGATTGTGATAATAGGCTCGCAGAAATGCAAAAATGAAAAAAGGGCTTCGCTTAGCTGATCTGTTCAGCGTAAGCGACAGCCCTTTTGATATATGTGTGATTACGATCACTCTGCAGCGTATTCGTTGTAATGGTCGATCAATTCGCCGTCACTGATCACGGTGATCCTGCCGGCATCGTACTCGGAGGTTACCCAGTCATAGATCTTCTGCACCAGTGTATCTTTCTTGGAGAGTTCTGCTTCTCCGCGTTTTGCCCGGTATTCGTTTACCCAGTATGCTACGCCGGCCAGACCGGAAGCGTTGTTGATCGATACCTTGGGCGGGCGTCCGAGGATCGCTTCCGTATCGAAGATGTTGTAGATCTCCGGATTCTTCATCATACCGTCTGCATGGATGCCGGCTCTGGTCAGATTGAAGTTTTCGCCGACAAACGGTGTCATGGGTGGGATATCATAACCGGTCTCATTCTGAATATATTCCGCGATCTCTGTGATTTTGTGTGTATTCATTCCGTTTAAGTGACCTCTTAAGGAAGCATATTCAAATACCATGGCTTCCAGAGGAACATTACCGGTACGCTCGCCGATACCAAGCAGAGAGCAGTTGACAGCGGCACATCCGTACATCCATGCTGTCGTTGCGTTGACTACACCCTTGTAAAAATCGTTATGTCCATGCCATTCGATCATCTCGGAAGGAACATCTGCGTGATGCTGCAGTCCGTAAATGATACCGGATACGCTTCTGGGCAGGGCAGCACCCGGATAAGGTACACCGTAACCCATGGTATCGCAGGCGCGGATCTTGACCGGTACGCCGCTTTCTCTGGACAGCTCCATCAGGCTGGCAGCAAAGGGAACCACAAAGCCGTAAAAATCTGCTCTGGTGATATCTTCGAAATGACATCTCGGACGAAGGCCTGCCTCGATGCATTCTTTTACAATGCCGAGATATTTATCCAGAGCTTGTTTTCTGGTCAGGCCCATCTTATGGAAAATGTGATAATCCGAGCAGCTTACCAGAATACCGGTTTCTTTAATACCGATGGAACGCACCAGTTCAAAGTCCTGCTTGTTTGCGCGGATCCAAGTCGTGATCTCCGGAAATTCATATCCGAGTTCCATACATTTTTCCAAAGCCTTGCGGTCTTTTTCGGAATAAACAAAGAATTCGGTCTGACGGATCATACCGTTCGGGCCACCCAGTTCGTGCAGCAGTTTGTAGATATGTACCATCTGCTCGGTGGTATAAGGCGTTCTGGATTGCTGTCCGTCACGGAAAGTTGTATCGGTGATAAAAATATCTTCCGGCATATTTTCCGGTACACGCCGGTAGTTAAATGCGATCTTGGGAGTTTCCGTATAGGGGAACATCTCCCGGAACAGTTCCGGTTCGGCGGTATCCTGTAACTGGTAACTGTATGGATCGTGTTCCAGTTTGAATGTTTTGTTGCTTAATGTGATATCGCGCATAGTGTTTCCTCCCTAAAACAAAATTACCAAAATTTCTATTTACAAGTTGTAACATATATACTATTATTTGTAAAATGAATAAAATAAATAATAATTATTCGATTATCGAATAATGGAATAAACGGAGATAAAATCGTATGGATATCGAATCGATCAAAACCTTTATGGTACTTGCGCATACAAAGAATTACACAAGGGCTGCCAACCAGCTTTTTGTGGCGCAATCCACTGTGACCAACCGTATCCATGAACTGGAACGGGAGCTGGGTTTTTCACTGTTTAAGAGAACCAATCGGAGTGTGGAACTGACACCGGAAGGAGAAAAGTTTCGTGTATACGGAGAGAAAGTGATCGAGCTGACGGATACTTCCCTGGCAGAGTTGTCATCGGTACAAAAGTACGATCATTATCTTCGCATAGGCTGCGCGGATTCCATTTACGAAGGACATCTGGCCAATCTGATCCTGAAACACAGGAAAAATCATCCGCGGGATTTTCTGAAGATTTCCATCGGATTAACAGATCATTTGCTGCAACAGATCCAGAACGATATGCTGGATGTGGTGTTTACCTATCTGCCGCTGCGGAAAAATTCCGTGCATTGTGAGTTGTATAAGCAGGATACACTGGTGCTGGTAACGGATATTGAAAATAAAAAATACAAAAAGGGCATTACGGTAGAAAAGTTGTTGGAAGAAAAATATCTGATGTGTAATTTCGCGTTGCAGGATGTCGGACAGTACATTCGTAAACTGTTTCCGAAGTATCATCAGTTTGAGCTGGAGATCGACGACTGTATGAAGATCGTACCTTACCTGCTGCATCAGGACAATTATACCTTTCTTCCCAAAGATATGGCGGATCATTATATTAAGGAGAAACAATTGCGCCGTGTGCCTTTGATCGATTTCAACACGCCGGTGATCAACAGTTACATCATATATAAGAAGAATCTGGACAAGATCTGTTCGGAGATCTTCGGGATTTAAGATCTTCTTGCAAATCTTGTATGTTCGGCTTAAGATAAAACAAGATTGATAAAACATCGATGATAATAAGAGGGACTTATGAAGAACTATACAATGAGTGCAGAGGAAAAGAAGTATCTGAAAGGATACGATATCACGCAATATGACCGGCCTTCGTTGACGGCGGATATGGCAGTTTTTGCGGTTCTGACGGAAGGGGATTCTACGGAATACCGGAAGGAGCCGAAGAAACGTCTGGGGATCCTGATGATCCGTAGAGGCACCTATCCGTATAAAGACTGCTATGCATTACCCGGCGGATTTGCCAGAAATGCGGAGAGCATAGAGGAAACTGCATTTCGTGAACTGAAAGAGGAAACCTCGGTGGACAGTGCCTTCTTAGAACCCTTCGGTATGTTCAGCCGGCCGGGGCGGGATCCCAGAGGGTGGATCATCTCTCAGGGATTCCTGGCGCTGGTGGATGCGGATAAATACAAGGTCCGCGCGGGAACGGATGCCTGGGAAGCAACCTGGTTTTATATGGATGTGGAACAGGAAGAGCAGAATAAGCATGTGCACAAGGACAAGGCAGAAATCTGCACGCGGTATCGCATAAAGCTGGAGCGGGATGAAACAAAGCTGTCGGCGATGGTAGAGGAACGCCGGACATTCTGCAGTCATCACGAGAGCGTCGAATATGAGATCCTGGAGGATGACGGATTTGCCTTCGACCATGCCGAGATCATTCTGCGGGCGTATCTGGCGCTGCGGGAGCGAACGGCACAGTCCGGGCGTATCGTGTTTGACCTGATGCCGGAGCTTTTCACCTTATACAGTCTGCAGGAAGCCCACGAGATCATTTTGGGCGAAAAACTGCTGACGCCCAATTTCCGGCGAAAGATGGCACCGATGGTGATCGAGACGGATGAGATGGTCACCGGTCCGGGGCACCGTCCGGCCAAACTGTTCCGCAGAAATCTGGAAACATTTTATGAAGAGAGAGGAGAACGAAGATGATCCTGAAAGAACTGGAGATCAAAAACAAAGATTCGTTGGACTATGCAAAGGCGACTTTTTACGGGCATGAATATACGGAGGCATTGCGGATCAAAACGCGTCCGGTGGTAGTGATCAGCCCGGGCGGCGGCTACGAATATACCTCGGACCGCGAGGCGGAGATCATCGCCCTGCAGTTTCTGGCGAAGGGCTATCACGCAGTGGTGGTACGGTATTCCTGCAGCCCGGCCAGATATCCGGTGGCGCTTCTGGAATTTGCAAGGGCAGTAGGGGAAGTGCGTAAACATGCGGAGGAATGGCATATCGATCCGGAGCAGGTCTTTGTGATGGGCTTTTCTGCAGGAGCGCATCTGGCGGCAAACTTCTGCGCCTTTTGGGAGAAAACTTTTGTGGCGGAAGCGCTGGGATGCGATAAGGAAATGCTCCGCCCCAACGGGCAGATCCTGTGCTATCCGGTGATCACCTCCGGACCGCATGCGCATGACGGATCCTTCCGCAGCCTGCTGGGGGATGCGTACGAGGAAAAGAAAGAGGAACTGTCCCTGGAAAAGCAGGTGAGCGCTTCCATTCCGCGCACTTTTGTATGGCATACTTTTGCGGACGGGTCGGTGCCGGTACAAAATTCGCTTCTATATGTAAGTGCGCTGGTAGAACATGGCATTCCGGTGGAGTACCATGTGTTTGAAAAAGGCGGTCATGGGCTGGGGCTGGCGAACGGCATCACGGCATCTCCCATCGGAAAGGAGATCGTGCCGTCGGTGGAACCCTGGATCGATCTGCTGCATACCTGGATGGGAAGACTGTGATTCCTGAAAAAAAGTTAGATTTTCCTAACCTAAAAATTCCTTGTATCTGACAAAAAATCTGTGATATACTCATCTTTGACACCTAAAAAGCCGCATTCTCAATAAACACAAGGGATTGCGGCTTTTTTTGATGCATGTGAAATGCGTATATACTTCTTATAAGGCTCAGAGGCCTTTTGATCGCCGGATGATACCAGCCATGGATTTGG
>JAFXQR010000142.1 GCA_017526985.1 Lachnospiraceae bacterium | reverse complement strand
GCCTTCCTTGCCGTTCGCTTCCTTTGCGTCGTCCAGTACCATCCAGGAAAGTACCTTTGCCCCTTCCGGTGCCACAAACATTCTCGGGATCAGCTCATCTGCTTCTTCCTCTGTGGAATCTCTCCAGGGATTTGCCATACCGACTTCCCCCGGATTCTCTGCTCCCTCACCCTTCGGTGCTTCTGTTGCCTCCGGCGTTGTCTCCGGTGAGGTCTGTGTTTCCGGTGCAGTCTCTTCTCCGCAGCCTGCGAGCATCGCTACACTCAACACACCTGCTGCTGCCATTGCCAAAAATCTCTTCTTCATAACTTTTTTCCTCCCTTATTTAATGCCACATAATATTGTTTTCCTTTTCCCGTCTCATTTTTACAAAGACGATGATAACACACAAAGTGCAAGCAATGTGCAAGTTTTTTAGCTATTTTTCCCTTTTCTCTGTTGTCATCTCTTCTTTTTTCAATGATTTGTGCCTTATCTATCCAAAGTATTTATAAATGTTTCCGAAATGCGGTAGGTGTCATCCCGACCCTCTGCTTAAACCGTGCCGCCAGATAATCTCCATTGCAAAAACCGGTCTCCAATGCGATCTCGGAGATCGACTTATCCGTCTGTGTCAGCAGTTCCTGCACATGCCGCACACGTACATTGGTGAGATACTCCGAAAACGGTACGCCAAGTTGCGCCTTGAATAGCCTGGAAAAATAGGCTGTGGAAAATCCGGCTTCTGCAGCCATATCTTCCAGCGTCAATTCCTCTCCGTAGGACTTTTCAATATGATACAATGCTTCCAATATCTCCCTGGACAGCTCGTTGCCGAAATTGAACGCACCGCCGCCTTGTCGGTTCTCATAGATATAGATCAGCAGCCGGTACAACATCCCCTGCAGGATCGCATCCGCATAGGCTGCATCGGAAAGAGAAACCCCCAGCATATCTTCCAGATATCCCGCGATCCATTGCTGCTGTTCCGCTGAAAAACTGCATACCTTCTGCTCATAGAGTGTATCCCATACCTTACGGTCAATGCGCTCGCAAAAATCCTCTTTACACTCCATAGAGATCTTGATCAGAAAACTGACATAAGGCTCTTCGCTGTGGGAAACCGTCCGGTGGTATAAAAAGGGCGGCATCAACGACACATCCCCCGGATGATAATCGAACTGCTGCAGAGGCGTGATCACATGCCGGTCCCCTGAGATCAGAAAACCCAGGCTGTAATGCTCCGATGCCATCTCCATCTGTGGCATACAATAATCCGCCGGCAGTTCACGCTTCTGAATCGTCACCAGTTTTCCTTTGGGCATACTGATCGGCATACGCACACTCCTTTGCTTCAGTACATAAGTCCGTATTGTTCGTTCATCTCATGATCCGGCCTGATCTCCAATTCCAGTTCGCGGCTGATGATCCCATGCCGGTACAAGGTCTGGGAAAGCGCTGTTCCCATGCGGATCACATGCGGCCAGTTTTCTTCTTCCTGGTCTTCTTCCAGCGGCACCACGATCACTGCCTCCATAAGACCTGCATGATCTGCCGCTACGATCTGATCGATGATGTCCTGATCGATGGCAATGCAGAGCTGTGCATCCAGATCAATCCCGTTCTCCTCCAAAAAAATCCGGTCTCCCATACGGGTATTCATCAGCAGCACATAAAAGATAAGAGGCAGCAGGATCAGTACCTTCGGGAATCCTGCCAGAATCTTTCCGGCGAACCAGAAGATCACCATAAATGCATAGAAACATACACTGAAGATCACACGACAGATTTCCAGCTTTTCGGTCCCCACCTTGGCACAGAGCAGGATCTCGAAAACCGCACATACCAGCATACAGAAGACAAAGCCGGGAGCAGATACCGGAACATCCCCTGAGATCCATCGGCTGTTTCCCGAAAACGTTCCGTTCGCAGAAGCCGACTGTAACCCGGCATCTTTCTTCTGATCCGAATCCGGATGCGCATCTTTCCTTAAAGAACAAAGCCAAAGGACTGCTCCCACCGCCACGATCAACAGCGACAATGCCGTCGTCTGCATGTTCAACTGTCTGCCCCAGGCAAAAAATCCGGAGATACTCTCGGAGAGCGCAAAACTGCCCGCACCATCCGCGCGTCCGCCATTGGCTTCATAGACCAGAGAAACCAGCCAGAGGCCGGCGATCAACAGATTCCAGAATGATCTTTCCAGATACTGTTTCAGGCTCTGCTTCCGCTTCACCAGACACAGATACGCATCAAGTACGAGCTCCCCTGCAGCAGGCACCACCAGGATGATGCTGGCGAACAGATTGGAAAACATCGCCAGATAGATGCTCAGGAACAAAACGCCCTTTTTGATCAGAGACAGATTCCGTATCCCATCCTTGCCTTTTTTCATAAAGAACAATACCAGGGATGCATTGATCAGGTTGGGGATCACATAATAGTAGTACCCTGTTACATTAAATGTCCAGAACAGATGCTGGTTTCCGCTGTACTGCCGGCGAAAGATACTGAAATGAAATAACAAGAACAACATTGTCAGCAGATAAGCCGCCGCAGAAGAGATCTTCGCTTTTTCCCGGATAAAACCGCGGAACAACATCACATAAATCGTGATATAAGAAGCTACAGATAGCGCATGCGCAAGGATCAGCGCGTGAATATAATCCAGATGTAATATCGGCATCAACAAGTGTACGCCGAAGTCCGAGACCAGAGACATAAAAGTTTCCGGAAAGACTCTGGCCGGATTCCAGTCCTTCCAGATGGGATAGGCATTTCTTCGCCAGCCGACATACAGCCAATCATCCATATCATAGGGTACCAACGGATGGATCTTTGCAAAAAAGATCACGGCAAACAAAAAAATACCCATTCCAAAGAAAAATGGGTACAAAAACGCAGGGAATGTTCCCACTCCCTGCGCCTGTTTCTTACTCTGTTCGGTTATCGCCTTCGAATCCGATGAACTCATAAGTTCTTTCGTCCGCTAATCCGCAGATTAGATGGACTCATGGAAGGTACGGCTGATAACATCTGCCTGCTGCTCCGGAGTCAACTTGATGAAGTTAACTGCATATCCGGATACACGGATGGTCAGCTGCGGATAGTTCTCCGGATGAGCCTGTGCATCCAGCAGAGTCTCTCTGTTCAAAACATTAACATTCAGATGATGACCGCCCTTGGTTGCATATCCATCCAATAAAGATACCAGATTGTTGATCTGTGAAGTACTTGCTTCTGCCATTTTAATTTTCCTCCTATTAGAATTGGGAATACTTATTCGTAATCATCTAACCCCTGATGCAGGGTCGGTACGGAGCAGGCCAATGGTGTGCGTGAACAATCCGTGCAGCCCATGGTTTCCACTTCCTTTTTTGCAGAAGCGTTTTCATCCACATCCACATTCACATGGCCTACACCGTTAGCAAAACCACCGTCCAACTGTGCAACCAGATCCTGTATCATCTGCTCTTCCGTCATATTATTTTCTGCCATTGCGTACTCCTTTCTTACAACCTTCCGCCACCTTCCCCCAAAGGGGAAGGCAAGGTTTGTGTTGTACATACCTCTGCTTCAGGTTTCTTTTATTTTTAGTTCTTCTTGCTCAGGTCTACTTCGATGTCGCCAGCGAATACCTGATCTTCCTTACCCAGGGCACCCGGAATGATGGTGAAGGTATTGGAAATACCATCCTGGCTGTCTTCGAACGGCAGCTTAGCTACGGAAGACAGGGAAGCTACTGCACCGTGAGTATCACGGCCGTGCAGCGGGTTAGCACCCGGAGCGAACGGCTGTCCCTTACGACGGCCATCCGGTGTGTTACCGGTTGCCTTACCATAGGTTACGTTAGAAGTAATGGTCAATACAGACATGGTCGGGAAACCATTTCTGTAGGTGTGGTGACGACGGATCATCATCATGAACTTGGAAACAAGGTCGTGAGCGATCTGGTCAACACGGTCATCATCATTACCATACTTCGGGAACTCGCCTGTGGTCTCGAAATCTACGATGATGCCATCCTCATCACGGATCGGCTTAACGGTAGCGTACTTGATTGCGGACAGGGAGTCAGCAACTACGGACAGACCAGCCATACCGGTTGCGAAGTAACGGCGAACATCTCTGTCGTGCAGAGCCATCTGTGCACGCTCGTAGCAGTACTTGTCGTGCATGTAGTGGATTACATTCAGAGTATTTACATATACATCTGCCAGCCACTCCATCATATCTTCGAACATCGGCATGAACTTATCATACTCAATCACATCGCCTTCGTACTTACGATACTTAGGACCAACCTGCTTCTTGGATACTTCATCGATACCGCCGTTCAAAGCATACAGCATACATTTAGCAAGGTTTGCACGAGCGCCGAAGAACTGCATTTCCTTACCAACTCTCATGGAGGATACGCAGCAAGCGATCGCATAGTCATCACCGTGTGTTACGCGCATCAGGTCATCGTTCTCATACTGGATGGAAGAAGACTTGATGGACATCTTAGCACAGAACTCTTTCCAAGCTCTCGGCAGTCTTGTGGACCACAGAACGGTCAGGTTCGGCTCCGGAGCCGCGCCCAGGTTGTTCAGCGTGTTCAGATAACGGAAGGAAGTCTTGGTTACCATGTGACGGCCATCAACACCTACACCACCCAGAGACTCGGTAACCCAAACCGGGTCGCCTGCGAAGATCTGGTTATATTCCGGTGTACGAGCGAACTTAACGCAACGCAGCTTCATGATGAAGTGGTCTACGAATTCCTGGATCTGCTCCTCGGTGAACTTACCGTTCTTCAGGTCACGCTCTGCGTAGCAGTCGATGAAGGTAGAGGTACGGCCTAAGGACATAGCTGCACCGTTCTGCTCCTTAACTGCGCACAGGTAACCGAAGTATGTGAACTGGATTGCTTCCTGTACATTGGTAGCCGGCTTGGAAATGTCGATGCCGTAAGAAGCAGCCATTTCCTTCATCATCTTCAGAGCTACCATCTGCTCGGAAAGCTCTTCACGAAGACGGATAACATCATCGGTCATCACGCGGCCGGTAGAATCCTTCTGAGCCTGCTTGTCCTCGATCAGTCTGTCGATACCGTACAGTGCCACACGACGATAGTCGCCGATGATACGTCCACGGCCGTAAGCATCAGGAAGACCTGTGATTACGTGAGAGGAACGGCAAGCACGCATCTCCGGTGTGTAAGCATCGAAGCAGCCTGCATTGTGTGTCTTTCTGTGTACGGAGAAGAACTCGCTGATCTCCGGATCTACGGTGTAACCGTTGTCTGCGCAAGCCTTCTCAGCCATACGGATACCACCGTATACCTGCATGGAACGCTTGAACGGCTTATCTGTCTGGAAACCTACGATGGTCTCTTTGCTCTTGTCCAAATAGCCCGGGCCGTGGGATGTGATGGTAGATACCACCTTGGTATCCATATCCAATACACCGCCTGCCTCACGCTCCTGACGCGCCAGGTCCAATACCTGCGCCCACAGATCCTTTGTGTTCTGTGTCGGTCCTGCGAGGAAAGAACCATCACCATCATACGGTGTGTAGTTCTTCTGAATGAAATCACGAACGTTGATTTCGCCTACCCACTTACCGCCGGTAAAGCCTTCCCATTCTGGTCTAAACTCTGCACTCATTGCATTGCCTCCTATAAAATGATATTATTTAACGGCCACTGTGGTCGCTAATCGTGTACCCCGAGGGCGCAGTTTGACAGCACGCCCGCAAGCTCGTTCTATTATAAGCCGTTTTGATGGTAATAGTCAACCTTGAACACCGTTTTTTCATAAATAAATCTTGCATAAATCTGCCGGAAATTCAAGTAATTACTTTATGTCTACCACTTCTTTCGCTCTGAGAATATAGTAATACTTCTGCCGCACAATATCCGTAACATATGTTACTATTAAAATAAAAAATAGCCATAGGAAACGCCCCTATGGCTCCTTCGTGTCTTATTTCAGAAAGCCCTGCACTTTATTACGCAGCTCATCCTTCCCGATATTTTTCAGCAGGTAGTCTGCCGGGCTTAAGGACAGGATGCGCATGATGCTCTCGCGATCGTTCCTGCCGGTCAGGATCATCACCGGAGTTTCCTTTGTATCCGCGCCGCTGCGGAGTTTTTCCAGGATCTGCGGCCCCGGCATCACCGGCAGCTCATAGTCCAGCAGGATCAGATCCGCCCTGTTGGTCTTCAGCCAGTCCAGCGCCTGGCCACCACTGATGGTCATAGTCACTTTGAAATCGTCTTTCAGCCATTCATGAACCATCTTCATATAGACCGGGTCATCGTCGATGATCAGAATGCTCTTCTTGCGTCCGCCTATGTTCATAAGACCGCCTCCTTTCTCTCTAAGATCTGAGAGGTCTTCGCCGTGCCGATATGTATATACAT
>JAFXQR010000141.1 GCA_017526985.1 Lachnospiraceae bacterium | reverse complement strand
CGGTGAGGTGTTTAGGCTGTTCCCATCATCCTCACCGTCGGCACAATACGACAAGCGTTTCCGTCAGGTTCTGTCAAGGATGGCGGACGGTCTTGAAATTCTACAGTTAAAGTTATATCGCTATGAATTTTCCAGTGTGCTTGCAAGACTAAATTCCACTCTGTTTTTACTCAAAGCAAAGGGGAATTTACTTTTTCACTTCAGCATAAAATAACATCCCATTGACGAGCCTGCTCATTTCTGCTATAGTTTCGGATGTGATGCAAGGGGGCGAACATTATGTTTTGCTCCTTTGTTATTGTGTAAGAAAAGGAGAGGAATATTATGAAAAAGAAAATTGTAGCAACGATCTGCTTGCCCGTGTCGGCCTTTTGGAAAAAGCCGATGAATATCCCAGCCGTCTTTCCGGCGGTCAGCAGCAGCGTGTTGCCATCGCAAGAGCCCTGGCTATGAATCCTGAGATCATGCTCTTTGACGAGCCCACTTCCGCTCTGGATCCTGAGCTGGTAGGCGAAGTACTGAAGGTAATGAAGGAACTGGCAGAAACGGGTATGACTATGCTGTGCGTTACCCACGAGATGGGCTTTGCCAGAGAAGTAGCGGACCGTGTCCTCTTTATGGCAGACGGCATCATCGCAGAAGAAGGCGCTCCGGAGCAGATCTTTACCGCTCCGAAGGCCGAACGAACCAAAAACTTCTTAAAAGCAATATTGGAAGCATAACACTTATATTCCGGAGGTAATTCTGATGAAGGCAAAATTAACACTTAAAAAAGACAAGATGATCTCACAGATCGATGACCGTCTCTACGGCTCCTTTATCGAGCATCTGGGACGCGCGGTTTACGGCGGCATCTACCAGCCCGGCCAGAAAACCGCCGACGATATGGGCTTTCGCAAGGATGTGCTGGATTTGGTCAAGAAA
This sequence comes from Lachnospiraceae bacterium, assembly GCA_017526985.1. Classification (GTDB taxonomy): domain Bacteria; phylum Bacillota; class Clostridia; order Lachnospirales; family Lachnospiraceae; genus NK4A136. Next base: position 10,925 of record JAFXQR010000141.1, on the reverse strand, counting down.
CTGAATGTTCCCATCGTGCGTTATCCCGGCGGCAATTTTGTGTCCGGCTACAACTGGGAAGACGGTACCGGTCCCAAGGAAAAGAGACCGCGCAAGCTGGAACTGGCCTGGAGCACCATCGAGACCAACCAGGTGGGCATCGACGAATTTCAAGAATGGGCGAAGCGTGCCGATACCGATATCATGATGGCGGTCAATCTGGGCACCAGAGGCGCGGATGAGGCCCGCCAGCTCGTGGAATACTGCAACCTGGACACCGATACCTACTATGCAGATCTGCGCCGTAAAAATGGCTTTGAAAAGCCCTTTGGCATCAAGCTGTGGTGCCTCGGAAACGAAATGGACGGCCCGTGGCAGATCTGCCATTTGACAGCGCAGGAATATGCCCGCAAAGCTTGTGAAGCAGCCAAGGTGATGAAATGGACCGACCCTTCCATCGAACTGGTCGCTTGCGGCAGCTCCCATAAGGATATGCCTACCTTTGGTGAATGGGAACGCACGGTACTGCGTGAGTGCTATGAGAATATCGATTATATCTCTCTGCACAACTACTACGGTAACCGCAACGACGATACCCCGGGTTATCTTGCACAGGCTGTCAATATGGACTCCTTCATCCGGACCGTAGCCGATATCTGCGATGAGATCAAAGCCGAGAAGAAGAGCGACAAGACCGTCAATCTTTCCTTCGACGAATGGAATGTATGGTTCCACAGCAACGAGCAGGATAAGCAGATCCCGCGCTGGTCCATCGCACCGCACCAGCTGGAGGATATCTACAACTTTGAAGATGCTCTGGTAGTCGGTTCCCTGCTGATCACGCTGATCAATCATTCGGACCGCGTCAAGATCGCCTGCCTCGCCCAGCTGGTCAATGTCATCGCTCCGATCATGACCAACGACGAAGGCTGCTGGCTGCAGACCATCTTCTATCCGTTTATGCACGCTTCCGTATACGGCCGCGGCAAAGCTGTCAACATCGATATCGCCTGCGATACCTACGATACGGAAGAACTGAAAAAGGTTCCGTATGTGACCGCTGCAGCAACAGAAAACGAAGCCGGCGAGATCACCGTATTTGCCGTAAACCGCTCTCTGGAAGATTCCGCCGAGATCGACGGTTCCGGATTTGACGGTATGAAGCTCGTTTCCCATACCGTGCTCACCTGTGACGATATGAAGGCGGTGAACTCCTACGAAGATCCCGAGCATATCGTTCCCGCTGAGCTGCCGGTTACTGATAAGATTGTACTCCCGGCTCACTCTTGGAATGTGCTGCGGTATACTCTTCTGTGATCGCGATCCGGTTGATCCGTTCCACAAACTTTTCCACCTTATCCATATCCGGATTGTCCGGAAGCGTAGTTTGGGCTGCCGCCTCATCCAGCTTCCGCTCATACTCTTCCAGGATTTCGTAGAATGCCTGTGAAAAGGTGCCATCCGCCTGCATATAGTCCCCTCTGCGGATTGCCAGTAGCAGCGGCAGATCATCCGTCCTGCGGGTGCGGATCTCGCCCTTTTCCAGGATGTCGATGGCCATCATAAACAACCGGATCAGATGCATAGCGTGTTTATTCAGATGATTATCATCCTTCTTTTTGTTTCGCTTGCCGATCTTATCATAATCGCGGACCACGGTACGCATAGCACTCCACATATCCGTGTAATCCCGCAGGGGCAGATGCTTATACTCCGCATCCACAAAGATCTCGGTATCCAGCTCCGTATTCTCCGCTTCATCGATGTAGAGTTTCACACTGCCCTTTTCATACGCGCTATATCTGCGGTTAAAATCCTCCAGCGAATTCAGGACCGATTTTAAAATATGCTTTTCCCTCTCGCTCTGGGGCAGTGTATCTCTGGCAATGGCATTCTGCAGTCTCCTGAGCTGCGCATCCGCATATCCGCCAAAAGACCGGATCGCACGCTTGGAAAGAAAGAGCCTGCTGTTATCGATCAGTTTCTGCCCGAGATCCGTTTTGATCAGATACTGTTCTTCATCCAGTCCCAGGATCTCACAGGTATTGGGATTGCATTCCAGCAGCAGTCCGACCATTTTGTTGAAACCGTAGATCACGGTATCCGTCTTATCATCTTCATACTGCTCAAACCTGGTAAGTCCAAGCAGATCCGAGGGAAGCATCATGGTCACACCGCGAAAATCGATATCACTGCCCTCACGATTGGTTCCGTATGCATAACTTCCGCCAAGACCAAGCAGCATGATCCGGTTCTTCAAATGCTCATTGGTCCGCAGGAAATCATATTCACTTGAATTCATCAATGCCTTAAAATCCATTTGTTTCTCCTTTTCGGATCTGTTCGAAGATCTCCATCCAGCGTTCCTTCCCCGCCATCCGCCAGGATCACCGGAACACATTCACATCCGTCAAAGACTTCGCCTGCCGCCTTCGTAAGGATTTCCGATATTCGTTTGCTGGATAAGGATCCCTTAAAAGAATCCGACGCAAATACCATTTTCATAAAACTTCGATCCTTATGCTTTCCGTCTTATATACCAACTGTAACCACTGAAAACCGGCGCTTTGTCTCCATTTTCAAAGGTCAGCTTGCCGTCTTCGATCATTTGGAGGATCTTGTCATAATCGTCTTTCCACCCTGAAACCTCTGTATCCCGAATCAATGATTTCATGTTTTCGATCTGTTCCATAAATTTTTCTTTACTGATCTTTTTATCATAATCATCATCATAGAGATCGTTTTCGATCCACTGATACTTCTCATAAAAGTCTCCGTCCGCATCGATCCCCCACTCATACACTTCCAGCGGTCCGAAACATTTCATAGAGATCACGACGATCCGCCCGTCCTGATCCGGTGTAATCCGCGGTGCTGAATAGAACCAGCTTCCCACACATAACTCTCCGGAGATCACTTGCTTTGTATTATCTATATCTTTCATTTATGTATTCCGACCTAAATATGTTTTCGTTCCGATTTCTGTGCTAATCGCCTGATAGTCACGAGAGTATTTCATAAAATACCGCATTCAACAAACCATGATCCTTATTATGATCATCCGGCATCGTATCCGCGATCTCCTTCTGCTTAACAAGTTCCTTTTCGATAAAACTCCGGATCTCAGGTATCTGCGGATTCTCTTCTTTTTCCGTCGTACGCTTCTTGATCTCCAAAAGCTCGTCAATCGCTACTCGTAATTCCGGAGCAAGTTCCATCTTCAACAGCTCATCAAACAATACCGGCGGCGCCTTATGATATTTTTCAATATACTCCGCGGCCAGCAGGGGACGTAACGCATAAAAATATTTCTTGTATCTTACAGTTTCTCCCTGCAGGTATTCAGCATAAGTATTTTTCGCAGTTCCGTAATAGTGCCCGATTGCTGATTTCTCCGAAAAATATGCCTCCGAAACTTTACGGACTTTTTCCCAGTCCTCCGTTGTCCGGTAAACGATCGGTGATCCGCTCCATTCAAACAGCGTAGCATTTCCCCTGACAAACTGCTTTAACGCCTTCTTCAGATCCCAGCCATTGATGTCAAGAACCTCGTCCAATTGCCAGTCGATCGTATCCTTCGGTTCATCAATGCGCAGATAGTCCTCTTTTCTTCTCACATATACAAAACGGACATCATAATCACTGTCCGGAGACGCAAATCCCCAGGCACGGCTTCCGGACTCTATGGCATGCAGGATCCGCACACCTTCCTTTTCCTCGATCTCATCTAGTTTTTCATTGATCTCTTTAAGTATATCTCTCATACATCTACACCATTGATAGCCATTCTATCCATCCGCAGCCTGCTACAGTTTCATAATTCTCTACAAATCTTTACTCTGCTTACGCCTGCATCTCCAGATCATACCAGTCTTCGATATCGCTGACCACCCATTCCAGGCCACGACGACGCTCGATCACGATAGACGCATCCAGATCTCCTGTGGAGGTTTCCGGATTCACTTTGGCATCATTGATCGCCCAGTTGTATCGGAGGTACAGATCCAGCATATCCAGGATTTCTTCCTTCGAGCGAAGATTGCTTTTTCGTACCAGATCATCTACTGAATTGCAACTCTTTGCAATATCGATCGCTTTTTCACAATCACACACTTCACTTGCATCACTGATATCATCCACCAGGCCCAGACACCAGCACAGCGCCCAGTATGCCTCATAAGCCCAATCCATATCGATGGCATCCTGCATGGAATAGGTACCATCCAGGATACTCTCTTCCTTGGAATTCATTGCATCCGCAACGCCAAATTTTTCGATGATCGGCTCAAAGTACTCCATACTTTCGTCATAGGCTCCGTTTCCGATGTCACACGCGATCTGGATCACGAAGAAGCAGGCCATTGCCCTTTTGCAAATCTCTTCTTTCGTTTTTAGAGCAACTTCCTCATCCTTCCAAAACGAGATCAGTTTGTCTGCAGCTGCGATCTCCTGCTCCCGGATATACGCATTGTTCTTCTCGCGCCGCGCCTTCTGCAGTTCCGTTTCCGGAAGGGAATCGTCTGCCAGACACGGGTGATTTTCCTTCATATAGGCAACCGTCTGCTCATACATATTCTGATCGATATTCAGCATCATCAGTTTTCCTTTCTGTGCGGCAAAAGGAAACGCCTTTCCGGAAACTGTGATCTGAAATAAACCCTCAATCTGTCCGTTATCCAGCGAGAACAGGTATCCCACACTATAGCCCAGCCCGCTGAGTTCTTCCTGCGTGACCAGATTATTCTGCATCAGTACCCCCAACGCCGCATTCGCCAGATTTTCTTTCAATTCTCTGTTGTGAATCTGATTGATCTCCATTTCTATATCCTCCCTATCTTAGTTATGCTCTTTTAAATCATATGTCAGAGACTGTCCCTGTCAAACGATCACGCTGGTATAAGCTTCTTTTGTCAGCGGATTTCTCTTATCATACTCAAAAAGTACATAGTATTCCGTTCCGGTCCGCTCTGCATTTTCTTCCCACACCGGATACAAAAACTTTTCCAGATGCGTAATCCCCGAAAACTCTTTGTCCCGATAAAATTCCCTCTTGTACTTTTTATACGCTTCCTCATTTAACGATCTGCAGAATCCCGGCCGCGTCTTCATATTCTCCCGCAGATACAGATCATAAGTCAAAAGCTCTGCATACAGTTCTTTCTTTTCACCGTCATATTTCGTTGCAAAATGCAAAAGCACTTCATAACGATACGCCCTGGCCGGACTGTTTGTGAAATATCCGTTTTTCTCATAAAAATCCGCCAGTTCTTCAAACATAGCAAAGGGCGAAGAAAAAGCTTTAACAAGCTGTCGCAGCGTGTATATAAACTGATTGCTGTTGTAATACAGTTCCACCATCTCTTCGATCTTCTTTAGGCGTATCACCTCCGGATAAGAAAGCCATTTGGTATACAGCACCTCGTATGGCGGCTGCTCCGTATAGAAGATCCCAAAGTCCTCCGTCTGCTGTGCAATCGGCGCGCCGCTCAACACCTTGAGGAATCCCAACTGCAACTGATCCGGCTGCATTGCATATACGCGGTCAAAAGATCTTCCGAAACTTTCGTAATCCTCATATGGAAGTCCGGCGATCAGGTCCAGATGCTGATGAATGTTTTGTGCCGACCGGATCGTGGCAACCACATACTCCAGTTTCTTCAGATCCATACGCCGGTTGATCGCCGCAAGCGTCTGTTCGTTCACCGATTGCACACCGATCTCCAGCTGTATCTGCCCCGGCCGCAGCGTTCTCAACAATGCTAATTCTTCTTCATTGATGATATCCGCCGCGATCTCGAAATGAAAATTCGTGATCCCGTTATCATGCTCATGGAGATATTGCCAGATCTCCATCGCATGCTTATGAACACAATTAAAGGTACGATCCACAAACTTTACCTGCGGTACCTTGCTGTCCAGAAAGAACTGTAATTCCTTTTTGACCAGTTCCATATCCCGCAGCCGCACTTTCTTGTCGATGGAAGACAGGCAATAACTGCAACGGTACGGACACCCTCTGCTGCTCTCATAATAGATAATACGGTTTCGAAAGGGTTCCGTGCTGTGATACAAAAACGGGATCTTATTCAGGTCCGTCACATCCCTCTGCGCCGTATATCCGGATCGCAGATACAAGCCTGCAATATCCGAAAAATCGTTTTCCCCCAGATTATTATATACCGTTAACAACTCCCGGAAAGTTTCTTCCCCTTCCCCGACCATGACCCCTTTCACATTCGGATGCGCTTCCAGTACCCGCTTTGGATCATAGCTTACCTGAGGTCCTCCCAGCCAGATATCTGCCTTGGGCAACACCTTGCTGATATCTGCCAGCATTTCACAGATCATCCCCCAATTCCAGATGTAACAGGAAAAACCGATCGCATCCGGCTTGCGCTCATAGATCTGTGCCAGGATATCCTCCGCCCTCTGATTGATCGTATATTCCGCGATCTCCATGTTCTGCGCATAAGCTTCTTCCGAATAGGCATAGAGCGAATAGATGGCCGGATTCGAATGTATATATTTTGCATTTACCGCAACCAATAAAAATTTCATAGGTAAACATCCCCGTTTTATCATAAATCAGGATTCCGGTTTCATCCTGTTTTTCAGAGTCTCTATCATCGCAGCTCCGTCACTGCCGCTCTCCGTAAATTCCGGAAACCGGAACACAGACTCTTCTTCATGCTCCATTGTGTCGCTTGCAATATCCTTACGAGGTTCTGTAAACACTGACAGTTTATTCAAATCCCGGATCACATTGGAATCCGGCGAAAGCCCCGACTCCATCCATCTTTTCGGGATCTCTGTTTTACAGGTCTCACAAGCTTTCTTCGCAAACGCATATTCCATATCAAAATATGCAAGATTCAATATCCCGTGTTCTTTCCATTTCGTATAGATTTCTTTGCCGCCTTCTAAAGGAATGCGGATCTTCTTTTCTTCATATTCCGTCGGCACGATCGTATCTCCTGCCATCCCCGTTATTTCCCGCAAAGTAATAACATACTCGTGCAAAGCGATCACAGGCGTACCGTCTTCCTGATGCTGCTCGGCAGCCGGCGAAACGCATTCCATATCGATCGCAACATTCTCTTCTCCATAGATATCAACAAACTCTTTTATCTGTTCGGAAGCAATGGCCAGACAGCGTAAACAGGAGATTTTGTTCGCCACTCCAAGAAGGGTATCCGCAAAAACGATATACGACATATCTCCTTCTGTCAGGTTCTTTCTGACTTTTAATTTAGGAAATCCGTAAAACTCCGGCGCATCGGTGATATGCAGCTGCCCTTCCCGATTCTCCCATACCCGGTATTTATTCAAATGGCCATATATCGCAGGCGTTCCGAGCCGGATCTTCTCCGGTCCGAACAGATGATTCATACGATCTGCCATACCTTTTAATATACCAACAAATATGAACGCGCCGATCAAAACCCCCGGGATACCAAACACGATAAGCCTCCAACAAAACAAACGGAGCACCAGAAGTGATGCTACCCAAGTAGCTCCTTTTGAAAAAAGTTTCCCTTTGCGTCGAGCAGTCTCATCGGCGATATAGCCGTCCTGACAATCTTTCAGCATTGTATTAACACACAATTCATCCCGATATTCCAGGATACTATCCAGAACTTTCGTTATCTCTTCGCTATTATATTCAGAATATGTAATCTTCATTGCCACGCTCCGCTATTCCTGCCTTTACCGGTATCAGGCTGATGGCATAATGCCCCATTGCTCCAAGCGCTCCCCCCAGCGCAACAAACAGAAAGTTCATATAAGACCGTCCTCTCCCAGTTTCTCTAACAAAGCCGTGCAGCCCTCCACCACATCCCGGTAGGTCTCGTCAAAACGGCCCGTATACCAGGGATCCGCAATACTCCTGCCCGGCCGGTCCGTATAGTCCAAAAGCAAACGGATCTTGCCCTCCGTATCCGCTCCCGTGATCCGCGTGGTATTCCGTATATTCGCCGTATCTGCACATAACAGCAGATCATAGTGCGCATAGTCTGCTCGCGTCACCTGTCGTGCTCTCTTGGAGCTGAAATTCGTATATGCCGTATTTCCGATCCCGTGTTCCCGAAGCACCTTCTGTGCCGGCGGGTACACCGGATTACCCACTCCGGCCCAGATCTCCTCTGTACTGGTTGCTGCAGACGCGATCTCAAACCGGTCCTTGAGCCCCCGTTTCTCCACCATATCCTTCAGAACAAACTCGGAAATTGGTGACCTGCAAATGTTGCCGTGGCAGACAAATAACACTTTTATCATCAATTTTCGCTCCTGATTTATCTCGGTTTTTCCTTGATTTATCTCGGTTTTCGGGCATTTCCGGTATATCGGCTATTTTGACGTATCTCGGCTTATTTCGGCTTATCTCGGTCTGTTTCTTCCTTCAAATGGTCTAAAAATTGGTCTAAAACAGCCTTTGATTTTCAATTTAGACCATCGCCGTTTTTGCTGATATCTGCCGATCAACCATGGCTAAATTATTTTGCAAGCCCTCTGTCCTTCGCCCCTCTTAACTGCTCTTACGCATTTTAATTACCGCATGCTCATTTTCCTTCACACCCAGCTTCTGCATCTCCTCATCAGCCTCTGCCTGCTTCTGTGCCAGCTTCTCCATCTCTTCCTTCGCATCATCCAATTTCAGATGCGTATAGGTATTGAGAGTGACGCTGATATCCGAATGCCCCATCAGGTACTGAAGCACCTTCGGATTCATACCGGACTTCGCCATATTGGAGCAATAAGTGTGACGGCACACATGAGGCGTAATCTTCGGAAGCTGCACACGATAAATGCTGTTATACTTCTCCACCGCATGCTGAAAGTACTTCTCCCAGTGCATCGCCACCATCGGCTTTCCATCCTTATCAAACCAGAGGAATCCGGAATACCCGTCAATCATGGGCTCCACCTTCATCTTCGGTCTCTTGGCAAGAATACGCTCGAATGCTTCATACACATCATCCTGCATCGGGATCACCCTGGTACCGGCATAGGTCTTTGTTGTATCGATATAAACCAATGTCCCGGTCTTCTGCAGCTGATGGTCAATATTGATGGTTCTGTTCTCCATATCCAGATCATGAACCGTCAGCCCCGTGAACTCCGATATACGCATCCCTGTCTTAAAGAGGATGTACATTCCGTCATAATAGCGGCAGTAGTGCGAATCGTTTTTGATAAAATCAAGGAACGTTCTTTCCTGTTTTCTTGTAATGGCTTCACGAGTAGCGGTATCATTGACAAGAACGGACACCATCTGAAATTCAAACGGATTCTTCCTCATAAGGTCATCATCCACAGCCATCTGAAAAGCCGGTCTCACCACACCTCTGATGGTATGGATCGTTGAAAAACTCTTCTTATCTTCCTGCTGTAATCTGATCAGCCATTCCTTGGCATCCGAAAGTCTCACTTTGTCGATTCTCCTGGCTCCGAATGGATCTCTTTCCAGCAGTCTGATCACTGTACCGTAACCTGCTCTTGTCGTGTGCTTCACGCCGGTCTTTGTTGCAATATATTTCTTAGTCAGCTGAAGAACCGTCATTCCGCCGCCGTCAGGAATAATGTCATCATCAATATCTCGGTTGATGGCCTTCTCCTGATCTCGTAAAGGCGCATTGTCTCTTTTTCCGGCTGGTATGCTATCCGTTGCCACCAATCTCCAACTATACACTGTTTTGCGTTTTCCGTTGGCGTCGATGTATCTGAACTTATAGCGACCATCCGCTTCCTGGCTCTCTCCTGTGCGAAGAATGCGATTTTTACTATCGCGTCTCTTTTCGCTCATTAAACATCGTCTCCTTTCTGTTCGGAGAGCCATGTTCTTGATACTATTTTTCGTAGACTACATAGTATGTATCCGACTATGTATCAATAGTCTATCACAGACACAGCTCTTTTACCACCCTTATTTGAAAAAATTTCTCCGGTCAGATCACATTCATCCGGCTGTCCATGTATTTCTCGAACTGTTCTCGCTTGATCAGGGCTCTGTTGCCATTCCAGAGAACAAAATCCTCATCAGAATGTTCCTGGACAAAGAGCTTCAGCTTCTTATAACCAATACCGAAATACTCCGAAGCCTCATTTAATGTGAGTGTGTACTTCTGCCACCAAGGCAGCTCTTTCTTCAAATCTGTGCTCATCCAAGGCACCTCCCTTCTATCTTCCTAAGCGCCTTTGGACGAGATAATTCCGGTAAAAACCGAAAAAAGGCAAAAAAAGCCTGCGAAACATCAGGATTTCTCCCAATGCCCGCAGGCGTGGTAACGATTCGTTTATTCAAATTATAATATTTTAAATTTCTTTCCCTTGGTCTTTATTCTTTTCAATCTTTGAATAATCAATCTTGTCAGAAGTCATCTTATATATCTGCACCATGATATCTATAAAGCCTTCAAAAGCAAGCTGCTGATCTGGTGTCATTTCAATCTTTTTCATTAGCAAACTCCATTTTCACCTCAAATTCTCCAGCACCTTCCCTATATCCCCATCAATACAGATGGCCTGATCTTTGATCTCATTAGGACATACCGCCTCTCCGTAATTTATGCAGGCGTATGTCGCATCCGGATTCTTTGCCGTCATCTGCCAGAAAGGATATTTGATGATCACAGGCGTATTATACCCGACGCCCATTTCCAGGAACAGAATCTTTCCTTTCCTTGTTCTGAGGAAATTCTCATATCTTTCTGCCGCCTGATGCCACCCTTCATCCTCTACAAACTTATCATCGGAACGAAGATTCATGGTTAGAGGCTTTCCACAATGAGGACATTTCGGGATTAACTCCGTCGGGATCTTCATGTCCTTCTGCTGTTCTACCATATCCCTTACCATCTGCTCATTTTCATATGTTTCATCGCAACAAGGCTCACTGCACTGGAATAAGCCGTAATCACCTTGGGTGTAAAAGAGACGCTTTTTAT
>JAFXQR010000140.1 GCA_017526985.1 Lachnospiraceae bacterium | reverse complement strand
ATCCGGATGATTCTCCATCATATCGCCCATCAGTTCCTTAGCTTCCGGAATACCATCCAGGCAACCGTAATTACGGCAGTCCGTACCGTCTTCACTTCTCAGATCCTGCTGCGAATTAAGCACATCCATCATCCCCATGGACAGATCCAACTGTTCCTTGCAAGGCTTACCACGGCTCATATCGAGATGCAGATTCATTGCCAGATACTTTTGATATTCTTCGTTCAGCACCTTCTGCTCCGCCAGCAGCTCCTCTTTCGCCATTTCACTGTATGCTTTCATAATCTTTCCTCCTTACCAAGTGCAAAAGCATCGCATAATCGGTAATATTATAATGAATAATCCGAAATTTCGCAATACTAAAAAACACAATGTGCAAATGATATCATAAAACACATATTGGGTCAAACTTCTACTGTATTGTTCTATCATGCAGCAACAACAGTCCCTCATTTTCCAGTTTCATTACCGGTGGCCATAAATCCCGTAACGGATCAAGTAGCCCGTTAATTCTTTCCAATGGGAACAAAAATGTTGCGTGATCCTCAAACGGTGCCGACGATCCTATCGTTCCGATCAATTCCCCATCCACATAGAGCGAGATACAATCCTTCTCCCCCAGGAATGTCAGACAAACTTTCTCCTCGATCGGAAACTCATAATCCCACTCATACTCGTATTCTTCGCAGGCAATCCCCACCTTACCATTCACATTACGCAGATACACTACATAACGATTTCCGTCACGTACTGCCTCATCCAGAATAATGGTGTAAGCTTCCGGTACCCCCTCCGGCATTTTCAATTCCAAAGTCAACTCCATCTGATAAGGTGGTCCGAGCAAAGCATTGTCATTCTCCACAAACATATCCCGATAATGGTCATACGGATCACTGCACGGTGCCAAACCAACCGTTTCCATACTCTGTTTCAACACATCGTATCCCATTACGCTCTCCGGTTGCCAGCATTTAGTGGCGTATGCAGGCAGCGCCTGATACAAGCGGTCAAACATATCATACTCCGTGATCCCGATAGCCAGTTCATCGCACAGATCATTCCACATGGTCAGCTGCGCACCACGGATCTGTTTGGAATATGCCGGCAATTCCATGGTTCTGCTCTCGTCTTCACTATAAAAAACATTGGGCTGAAACGATGTATATAGCCCTTCTGCATCCAAATAATCATAACCGCCCCCGGGGATCAGATACAATTCTTGGTTCCACGCATTGATCAGCGAAAACCCTTCCCGATACATTGTCTCCGGGTCCGCCCAGTCCGTATTCCAGATCAGCAGCTCCAGATTATCTCTCGGCGTCACAAACCCGTCCCCTCGGATCTTGGACAAACTTCCCCACATACGCAGATCTTTCCCCTGCTCTGTCAGAACATCCAGCATCTTATTCTCAAAACGGATATAGTCCGAGGCTGAGTTAAAATACTCATCCGCACCGATATGCACCACCGGACAGTCTGTGAATGCCGGCAGTGCATCCGCCCAGATCTCCTGCACCTTTGCTATAGTCTCTTCTTTGGCCAGATTCAACAGATCCGCCTGATACTTGTTATCGATACCGATCTCCGGAAATGCTGCTGTGATTGCCAGTGAATGTGCCGGGGTATCGATTTCCGGTACGATGCGCACGCCATATCCCTGCGCTTCTTTCACAAAAGCTGCAAAGTCGTCCTTTGAATATGAAAAATCCGTTGCTGTGAGTTCTCTTCCATTCTCACCCATCAGATCACTTTCCAGACGATAAGCCGAATAGATATCAAATACCGTATCCCAGCTATCCCGCTTTTCGGTATAAGCAAAGATCGCGTTATCATTCAGATGTACCGTCAGTTCATTCACCTTATACCATGACAGTGTCTTTGCCATCTCCCGTAACATATGCAGGGATACGGAATTGCGCGCTACATCGATTTCAAATCCCCGCACCGGATAGGATGGGTAGTCCCGGATCCTTCCCTTTTGAAACACGATCACATCCGAAAAAACTCTTTGCTCAGATAATCGCGAAGCATTTTTGACCGCTGAAGTCTGCGCACTCTTTTCTGCCACCGAATCATAATACAGCATCATCTGCAGCAGCGTCCGACTCGCCCAATACATGCCCTGCTCTTCGTAAGCAGACAGCATGATCGTATCTCCCACTTCGATACGATAACCTTCCTCACCAAGGCTTTTTTCCTGACAGCTTTGCAGTAAAATGTCCCCCTCACTGCCTTCGCCGCCGATCTCCACCTGCCACTCCCAGCCGGTCATTTCCAGCACTTCCGCCGCCATCGTATGCGCCAGTTCGCTATATTCTGCCTCCGTATAGATCACCGTCTCCGGCGATACACTCATGTTACCATCCATCCCCTGCCATTCCTGCAGTTCCGGGATTACGGCTGGTTTCTGATGATCCGTTTGTGTTTCACTTGCCTCCGCATCACCGACCTGTGAATGATCTCCCTGCATCTCTGCCGGTCTTGCTGTCAATACATAGTCCGGCGACTCCTTCGACCACTCCCCATAGCTTACACGAAACCCGACATGCACCTCTTTTTCTTCCAAAATTTCCTGCACCTGCCCATGTTCATCCAGGATTGCATAAGGCCTGCAACCCGCATAGCTGACCTGTAGCCACGACGGCACTGTCTCTGTTGTCAGTCTTCCATCTTCAAAACGAGGCTTCAGAGATGCAAAGACCTGCTCCCACGGATCCAGCTCATAAACTGCCAGCTCCGGAGTAACCGCGGCCCCGGAAACGATGATCTGTATCGTTTGTGCTTGCACCGACTGTTCTAATGTGATTTCTTCCTCCGAAAGATACGGTGCCTGATCACTGACGTACAAGACCGTTTCTGCTTCATCCTGTACTACAGAAATGATATACGAATTGATCAGCGGACTCAGCGTACGATCCCAGCGCAACCGCAAATATCCGATGCTCTGCACACTTCCCAGATCAACGGTTATAATATTCTGTTTGGATTCTTCATCAAAAGTCTGCTGCTTTTCAGCCCCTTCTGCCAGATCTGTAAAAATTTCTTCTCCGGCACCATTTGCCAATGTTTCCGGCGCTTTCTTTCCGCAAGCAGTCAGGATACCTACTGCAAACAAAAGCAGAACGATTCTATATACTTTTCCCCGATATTGTTGCAACCCGATCAACCAATTCTTCATAGATCAGAATACTCCTCTGATAAGATGTGTGTTTTTCATAAACTACCCTTTTGCCAAAAAACATTATACACATAAAAAGCCCTTTTGCACAATCCGTACAAAAGGGCTTCATGATCAATAGCTATTTTTATTTAGCGTTTCTTGAAAACCAGTTCCATTGCACTGTTTGTCGGGCTGTCCTCTTCATCCAGCTCCAGCGTCAGACTGCCATCTGCACCGATCGTCATGCTGGTCACATTACCGTTATCCGCAGTCAGATCCAGTTTTGTTCCGTTCTCTTCCCATTTCAGATCGGTTTCCATATCCTCCTTGCTTCCGCCGCCATCACGCATGGACTCATCAAACTCCTTCATCATATCTTCCTTCATATCTTCCAGAGCTTCTTCAACGGTCGTATAGCCTTCACCCTTCACCATCTCCAGCAGCTGATCATCATCGATACCCATGCTGGCGAATACGCCCTTCATCATATCGATGTAGTTTTTATCCATCCAGTCATACATATGCTGATAAAACTCGTCCATATCAAACGCCAGATGCCCGGTACCATCCTCATTCAGATCCAGGGTTGCGGAGAAAGTAAAATCTGCGCCTCGGAACATTTCAGCTACCTCAGAATATTCGGAGCCCATGTTATCCATGAAATAATCCTCGCCCAGATCAACAACAGCAACATAGTGTCCCTCGATCTTGCCGTCATTTACAGACGGAGCATCGTTGGTATTATCCTTCGGTGCCTCTGCCTGCTCATCCTTGCTGTTATTCTCTTTCTCTTCAGAGCCTCCCTTGTCCGTTTCCGTCTCTTTATCTTCGGAAGTCTCTTCCTTCTCGTCTGTTTCCGTCTCTTTATCTTCGGAAGTCTCTTCCTTCTCGTCTGTTTCCTTCTCGTCCTCTTCCTTTTCGCTCTCAGTACGGGTGCCTCTGGAATCGGACTCTTCTTCACCACAAGCTACCGCACCAAAGCACAGCATCACGCTCATACCCAGAGCTGCCAGTCTAGCCATTACTGTTCTGTTTTTCATAACTTCTTCCTCCTTTTTTCTCTGCACTACATCAGTACTGCTTTAAAACACAACGTGCAAATGTTATCATATAACCCTCTTTTTTGTCAATCCAAAAGCAGTTGCGTTCCTGCTACCGTTACGCGCGCATTCTGCTCCGGATATAAAAAACGGCCGCCGTGACCTGCACGACAGCCGTCTTTTGGTTATTTTAATTCTTATAGTTTTAATTCTTATGCGTTTACGATCTGGCCGAAATCTGCCTTTAAGCTTGCGCCGCCGATCAGACCACCATCGATGTCCGGCTTGGACAGCAGCTCTGCCGCATTACCTGCGTTCATAGAACCGCCGTACTGGATGCGAACTGCCTCAGCGGTAGCTGCATCATACATCTGGCCGATGATCTCACGGATCATGCCGCATACTTCCTGTGCCTGATCAGCCGTAGCTGTCTCACCGGTACCAATCGCCCAGATCGGCTCGTATGCGATCACGAGTTCCTTCACCTGATCTGCAGATACACCGTCCAGATCCCATTTGATCTGACGGGCGATCCACTCTTTATAGGTGCCTGCCTTACGCAGTGCCAAAGACTCACCGCAGCACAGGATCGGCTTTAAGCCTGCTGCAAAAGCCTTCTTTACCTTTGCATTGATCAGGATATCATTCTCTCCGAAGATATCTCTTCTCTCGGAGTGGCCGATGATGATGTACTCAACGCCTGCATCCTTCAGCATCGGAGCGGAGATCTCGCCGGTGAAAGCGCCCTTGTCCTCGATGTAGAAGTTCTCAGCGCCTACATGTACATTGGTGCCCTTTACTGCCTCTGCAACCGGTACGATGTCGATTGCCGGTACACAGTAAACTACATCTACAGCATCATTCTTTACCAGATCCTTCAGTTCTGCACACAGTGCAACTGCCTCACTGGGAGTCTTGTTCATCTTCCAGTTACCTGCGATTATTCTTCTTCTAGCCATGTTATTTCTCCTTTATTTATCATCTGCAGCGTATACACCGGGAAGTTCCT
>JAFXQR010000139.1 GCA_017526985.1 Lachnospiraceae bacterium | reverse complement strand
TATCTAAATGACATTGGGACCGTCCCCCTGTCCTCACTACTGTCCATATACAATATCCGAGATCTCCGCGCCGTTGATCTGCTTCATAAAACTGTCTGCGCTGTGTCCGTAACTGTACCTGGCATCCGATGCCATAACGATTGCGACTACTTCGCCGTAACGATCCACGATGGGGCCGCCGCTGGCCCCCATCAGACCGTATTTCGGATCAATGCGAAATGCCAATTCTCCATTCTTCATATAAACCGCTTCGCACTCATATACGCAGTTCTCGTGCATATCATCGGTATCCCACAGATACGCCAGAATATACAGCGGCTCTCCTTTTTCAATACTGTCTCGGTCCGATATTTTTAATGTACGCAGATTTTCTCCGCCGGAAACAGTAAATGCTGCAACATCCTTATCGATGTTCGGAACCGCATCGGCATCTTTGATCACAAGACATGCCTTCAGATCCGCCCCGGTATCTGCACCACTTTGGGCATAATAGATATCCCCTCCCAGAAGATAGCCCGGCAGTTCCTCTCCGGTAAAGTGGTCCGCATCATCCGGCCAGAGATAATGAAATGCCGTAACCAGTATCTTTTCCCCAAAAAGATCGGAATCCATCAAAAATGCCGTGCCTGCAGCAAAATCACCATCCTGCGCATACCAATGCACGTTAAGGGAACACTCCGCAGCCAGCTGTGCGATCTCTTCTTCGGAAAGCTCATGTTTGGCTTCTGCTGCATTCGGCTGTTCTTCCTGCTGTTCTTCAACCTGTATCGGAGTGGCGTTCGCAATCCTCCCGCGGCCGGGAACCTCTTCTGTTCCACAAGCCACTAGCAGACAGCTTGCCAGCAGCAATCCCGGTATACTTATCTTGCATGATCTACCTTGCATATCTGCTATCTCCTTTAACTGCAAAGCTTCGCTACAACTTCATTGATATAAGGACAGGGTGGACGGTCCTTTTTTTGAAAACCGTAACATCATAAAGTTGCAGCGTATACGGACTGATCAGTCCCTTTTTCTCTGATCAAGCGCCATCTTTCAATTCCTTTCCCCATTCTTGTTTCGTATCCCCCACTCTGTTACCCGCCGATCCCTGCTGAGATATAGCGGATCTGCACAGCATCCTTATATTCCGAAGCATTCCAGCTGTCCATCACACGCTCCATCACCTCGGCAATACTCTTATCTCCCATCTCCGGAAGCAGCAGGACAAACCGGTCTTCTTTGTACTGCATGATAATATCACTGCTGCGGAAGTTTTTTTGCAGTATTTCCGCAAACTCCCTGACAATGATACCCATATTCCGTTCTTCCTGTCCGTCATTCAGTTCCAGTGAAATAATCGCTTTATCGGCATGTTTTCCGTAACGCCGGATATAGCGCATGATATAACGGTAACTGACAGTAAAATCTTCCATCCCAAGCATCAGTGCTCCGTTTCCGTCTCCGCGCTCCTCCATGATCTGTGTCAGACGCATCAGCTCGGCATCCAGTTCCCTGCCATTTTCGCTTTTCTCTTTATGCGGCTGATATACACAGCAGCTGTGTTTTCCTTTGTTCTTTACACGGTACATACTGCTGTCGGCATATTCAAACAGACGGACATATTCCGTGGAATGCTCCGGTGCAAATGCCGCGCCCACGGATACGCCGATCGGAAGATCAAAATTCTCTCCCATCAGCTTCCGGCAGTTTTCCGTCAAGCCGGCATTCAGCTTTTCCGTATAGTCGATCACGTCTTTTTCACTCGTAACCCCTTCGGAAAATGCCATAAACTCATCCCCGCCGATCCGGCAGAGCACATCCTTTTTTGTACTGTACTTTCTTAAAGTCTCCGCAAATGCACACAGCACTTTATCGCCCATTTCGTGACCGTTCAGATCATTTACCAGCTTGAAATTATCCAGATCGATCACCATAAGTGCTCCCTTTTCCGTACGGCACTTTGCCTCGATCAGCTCACTTCCCTTCATTTTATTATAAAACCCGGTCAGGTTATCCTGCATTGCTTCTTCGGTGAGTGTCTCGATCTGTTTGTTCATCGTCTGCAACGAATTCAGCATATTGTCACGCTCACGCTTTTCTTCATCGATATCCTCGATCAGATACATCGCGCACGCCACCCGTCCATCATCCGTCCGTTCCGATACAATATAACGCGCTCTGCGCCACCGTCCTTCTTCATTCCTAAACTCTGCTGTTATGGTAATTCGGTCTCTCAGTCTCTGATCGATCTTTTTAAAATCCACAAAGTCCAGCATCTGTTCTCTTGAAGATTCGTCCGTATATTTCGTCATCACCTGACGGATCATCTTCTGGCATTCATTTCTTTTTGTCCCCAGCAGTTTCGTGGCGTCATCCTTGTGATTTCGCACTTCGATGAACGTATCCTTTATAAAATCGATCTCATGAAGAGAAATATAAATATCTGCAGTAGACGAGAGCTGTGTTGTCAGGCGTCTCGCGATGTCCGAACGCTTTTTGGAACGGATCAAAATGATACTGATCACTACGACCATTGCGATCACGACCAGGATCGTACCTGCAAAAAAGAATGTCAGAGAATGAAATGTAGATGTAGCATCGATGACCGAGATACACTCCCAGCTGTCACCGATATCCGTAACATAGACAAGATAGTAACTTCCTCCGTATCTGCATTCGAAGGCATCTTCCTTCGCATCTTTGATCCGGTCATAGATGACATTCCCGATCGAATCGCCGCCCTGTCCGTATTCCATTCCGATCTCGGTACGATCGGAATGTGCTACGACCATACCGCTCTCGTTCAGGATCATCTGGATATCCGTTTTTCCGCTGCTGACTGCATCTTCCGTAATGCTCTGGATCCGATCCAGGGATACATCCACGGAAATAACACTCACGCCGTCACAAAGCATCTTTCCGATCGCCAGCATGATTGCTCCGGTCTGTGCATCCTGATAGGGTTCCAGCATCGTCAGTACACCTTTTTCCATCATCGGTTTGGTATACCACGGCCGTTCGGTAGGTACAAAATTTTCCGGCGGTTCCCATAGGGTACCGCTGAAAAATCTTCCGTTGATATATCCGTATAGTCCGGTTGCATTTTCCGAAACCACACTTCGGATCGCCGCGGTCTCACCCACCAGATACTCCTGTATCTCTTCATCACTGCGGCCCCGCCGTATCATATCGTCCAATGCCAGAGAGGAGAATCTTACCGAGTCAAAATTAACATTCAGATAGTTTTCAACACTGTCTGCCACTTTCTTTGCACTCATTTCTCCGTTCAGAAAAAACCGGTTACGGCGCTCTTCATACACCATTCGGTAATACACCAGAACGATGCCGACAAAGAATGCGATCACAAGAATGCTGAGTACCAAAAATCGTAATCCGTCTGTCCCGATCTTTTTCCTCTTCAAATCTGAACTCATGCCGTCCTTACTCCCAAGAGATCTTGTTTATCTTATATTGGTTAATGTAAAATAATCAAAATCAGCAGGAATGCGGCTTCCGCATCCGCCGTTATTTGCGTAGATCCCGACCAGCGTTCCGGTATGACGTTTCGGATCATCCGGTACGCCTTCATCGCACAGATAGATACAGTCTTCCAGCACGCCTGCCCGGATCCATTCTGTATTGTTATAACTGTAATAAAAGGTTCTGGTCAGATTTCTGACTTCCGTTTTCAGATAAACCGGTCCGTCAGCAGTCGCATCTATGGACGCGATCAGTTCTTCTCCATGATTCCGGTTGATCACCAGTTGCAATTTGCGGCCCTCTTCCCAGCATAAGGAAAACCGGACATAGGTTGCTGTACTGTAGTAACAGGTCAGACCGGCCTGCTCCCCGTTTCTCTGCGGGTAAAATTCCAGTTTTGTTTCCACATCATAACACAGTTCTTCCTCTCTCCGGAGCAGGGTATTTTTCGCCCGGATCTCCGACAGCATCCCATCCTGTGTCCAGATACGAAACCAGCCCTTTCTTTCGCTCAGGGAATAATTGGCTCTTGCCGGTCTTCTCACAAACTGCCAGTGCAGATCCAGGGTATCCCGGTCAAAATCATCATGCTTCCATTCCGGGACTTCCATAGGTGCAAGCGCAGGCGCATCCCCGCATAAGCCCGGCCCCTTTCCTTCATTGATCAGAAACCATCCGTCTGCAAGCCACCTCACCGGATCCATTGCTGTTTCACGACCGATGGTAGTATAGTTTCCCTGATTCGGTCGTCCGCACAGATAAAATACCCACCAGTCTCCATTCGTGTCTTCCACCAGTTTTCCATGACCACAGCGCTGCAACGGTGCATCCGGATCCGTCTGCCGGAGTACGGGATTGTAAGGAGATGGCTCATAAGGTCCCAACAGATTTTTTGAGCGCGCTACATTGATCCCATGCCCATAGCCCGTTCCGCCTTCCGCAAGGATGGCATAGTAGTACTCACCGTGCTTCAGAAGGTGCGGTCCCTCCGGGCACCGCTCCCCGGTCCCCGGCCACACCCGGATCTCTTCCCCGGTCACCTTTGTACAGTCATCACTTAACGGTACCAGATTGATCCCGGGGCTGATCACCATATAATGCTTTCCGTCGTCATCCACAAATAGTGACGGGTCGATATTATCCACTTCCAGCCATACCGGTTTGCTGTACGGACCTTCCGGCCGGTCGGAACTCACCATCAACTGCCGCCGGAGCACATCGTTATCCCTTTTTCCGTCTCCATTCAGGCGAAGCGTCGCCATAATGATAAATCTTCCGTTATCATACGCGATATCCGGTGCCCAGATGCCATGAGAATCCCGGATGTCACTCAGATCCAGTTCTTCCGGATCCGTGATCGCATGCCCGATCAGTTCCCAATGGACCAGATCCGTTGAATGACTGATCGCGATCGCAGGAAAATACTGAAACGTCGAATTCACCATATAATAATCCGTTCCGACACGCACTACCGAAGGATCCGGAAAAAATCCCCTTTGCACAGGGTTATGATACTTTCTATTCGATATCTCTTTCATTGCACTAAAGAATACTGCATAAACTCGTATTTCAGCTGCGAACCCTCTACGATCTCTGCCGGAAGCAGTGCTCGTGCTACCAGTTTCAGATCCTCCGATTCGATATCCGTCCGCTTCAGATTAGCATAATCTCCATCGATACTTACCACTTCATAATACCAGGTTTCCATCCCGAAACTCTCCTTGTTCGTTGTTCCTGACTTCTTAGGACAAAACCGCCCTCTATACGAAAAAACAGCTACAGATATTATACCATTTCTGCAGCTGTCTATCCATTTCTTTTTTTCGAAAAACCATCAGGTCCGTCCCCGTGGTTTCTCTGCAATGGTACTGAACGGCTGTGGGGAAGATAACAGCGGCCGGGGGCGTCTGTCGGAAAATGCTC
>JAFXQR010000138.1 GCA_017526985.1 Lachnospiraceae bacterium | reverse complement strand
GTGCTCCGGCAGAGAATGCACAGATCACCAGAGACATCCTGGCGGGGCAGAAGGGCCATAAGAGAAATGCAGTGCTGATGAATGCAGGCGCAGCACTCTATATCGGCGGCAAGGCAGAATCTATGAAAGATGGTATCGCGCTGGCAGCGGAACTGATCGACAGCGGAAAAGCAACGGCTACGCTGGAGAAGATGATCGAGGTAAGCAACCGGTAAGACAATAGAATAGCGGAAGGAATGATATAAATGACTATCTTAGATGAGATCGCGGCCTATACCAAAACGCGGATCGAAGAAGCCAAAAAAGCAGTGCCCATAGAAGTTTTGCGTGAGCAGGCTTACGCATTACCCAAAGGTGATTTCGCTTTTGAAAAGGCGTTGAAAAAAACAGATCTGTCCTTTATCTGCGAATGCAAAAAAGCGTCGCCGTCGAAAGGGATCATCGCAGAAGAATTTCCGTATCTGCAGATCGCGCAGGAATATGAAGCAGCGGGCGCGGATTGCATTTCTGTTCTGACGGAGCCGAAGTGGTTTCTCGGAAAGAACGAATATGTGAAAGAGATCACGGATAGCGTAAAGATCCCGGTGATCCGCAAGGACTTTACCGTAGATGAATATATGATCTACGAGGCAAAGACACTGGGGGCTTCGGCGGTACTGCTGATCGTTGCGATCCTGTCAGAGGAACAGTTGAAAAAGTATCTGGGCATCTGTGACGAACTGGGACTTACCGCCCTGGTGGAAACACACGACGAGGAAGAAGTAAAAACGGCGGTTTCCATAGGAGCCAGAGTGATCGGCGTGAATAACCGCAATCTGAAGGATTTTTCCGTGGATACTTCTCTGGCATTACGCTTACGGGAGCAGATCCCGAAGGAAGCGGTCTATGTATCCGAAAGCGGCGTGAAGGATGCGGAAGATATCCGAAGGATCCGGGAAGCGGGAGCAGATGCCGTACTGATCGGAGAAACATTGATGCGCGCAGCGGATAAGAAGCAGATGCTGCAGACGCTGCGTGGATAAGAAATAGGAAGAACACTCGAAGAAGAGGATATAGAGGAGGACGACAATGAAGGTGACACCGGGATATGAAGAAGTGGTAGCACTCAGCCAAAACGGTACCTATGATCTGGTACCGATCAGCACGACACTGCTTTCGGATTTTATCACACCCATCGAAACACTGCGTATTCTGCAGGGAGTATCGACACATGCATTTATGCTGGAATCGGCCAAAGCAGATGAAAACTGGGGGCGGTATACATTTTTGGGTTACGATCCGAAAATGTCTGTCAGCTGTCGCGACGGCGAGATCGTCTTAAACGGAGAAGTGCAGAAACCGGAACATCCGTCGGACTTTTTGCGTCGCATCCTTGCGCAGCATAAGAGTGTCAAGGTGGAGGGACTGCCATCCTTTACCGGCGGCTTGGTAGGATATTTTTCGTTTGACTATATCAATTACAGTGAACCGAAAACAAAGTGTAATGCCGAAGACACTGAGAATTTTCAGGATATGGATCTGATGCTGTTTGACCGGTTGATCGCATTTGATCATGTGGGACAGAAGATCTTTCTGATCGTGAATGTGAGTGTCAAGGACGGCGAGGCAGGATATCGGAAAGGCGTAGAAGAACTGGAAAAGATGGCGCAGCTCATCAAGCATGGCGTGAGAAAGAGTGAGATGCCGGGCAAGCTGACCGGAGAGATTCAGGCGTTGTTTGACAAAGAGCAGTACTGCGCAATGGTGGAGAAAGCCAAGAATTATATCCGCGAAGGCGATATCTTCCAGATCGTATTATCCAATCGTCTGTGCGCGCCGTTTGAAGGCAGCCTGTTAAATACCTATCGTATGCTGCGCTGCATCAATCCGTCACCGTATATGTTTTATTTTTCCGGTACGGATGTGGAAGTGGCAGGCGCATCCCCGGAAACGCTGGTGAAGCTGGAAGATGGTGTATTGCATACCTTCCCGCTGGCCGGGACCAGACCGAGAGGCAAGACGGAAGAGGAAGACAAGGCGCTGGAGAAAGAACTGCTGGCGGATGAAAAAGAACTGGCAGAACATAATATGCTGGTGGACCTGGGACGAAATGATCTGGGCAAGATCAGTACCTTTGGCAGTGTCAAAGTGGAAAAGCTGCATACGATCGAGCGGTATTCCCATGTTATGCATATCGGATCTACCGTAAGAGGAGAGATCCGTGAGGATAAAGATGCGCTGGATGCGATCGAAGCGGTACTGCCGGCAGGGACACTATCCGGAGCACCAAAGATCCGTGCATGCCAGCTGATCGGTGAGTTGGAAAACAATAAGCGCGGTATTTATGGAGGTGCCATCGGATATATTGATTTTGGCGGAAATATGGATACCTGTATCGCGATCCGCATCGCATACAAGAAAAACGGGCATGTATTCGTGCGCAGCGGTGCCGGCATTGTAGCAGATTCCGTACCGGAAAAAGAGTATCAGGAATGCATCAACAAAGCCGGTGCATTGATGAAGGCGCTCCAGATGGCGCAGGAGGTGGATGAATGAACTTACTGATCGATAACTATGACAGTTTTTCTTATAACTTATATCAGTTGATCGGTGTGATCGATCCGCAGATCAAGGTGATCCGAAACGATGAACTGACCGTGGAACAGATCCGGGCACTGAAACCGGAACATATCATATTATCGCCGGGGCCGGGCCGACCGGAGGATGCCGGTGTGATCATGGATGTGGTAAAAGAACTGGGGGCGGAGATCCCGATCCTTGGAGTATGTCTGGGACATCAGGCAATCTGTGCATCGTACGGTGCTGTGGTCACTCACGCAAAAGAGCTGATGCATGGCAAGTCGTCCATCATTGACATCGATATTGAAACGCCTTTGTTTAAAGACTGCCCGTCGGAGATCGGCGTAGCGCGTTATCATTCTTTGGCAGCGGACAAAGATACGATACCTGCGACGCTGAAAGTTACGGGGCGTACCACAGACGGAGAAGTGATGGCAGTGCAGCATACGGAATATCCGGTGTTTGGTGTGCAGTTCCATCCGGAATCGATTTTGACCATGTGCGGAAAGAAGATGCTGGAGAACTTTTTGAACTTATAAAAAAATTGCTTAAAAATTTTTGCTGAAGTGAAAAAGTAAATTCCACTTTGCTTTGAGCAAAAACAGAGTGGAATTTAGTCTTGCAAGCACATTGGAAAATTCATAGAGATATAACTTTAACTGTAGAATTTAAAGACCGTCCGCCATCCTTGACAGAACCT
>JAFXQR010000137.1 GCA_017526985.1 Lachnospiraceae bacterium | reverse complement strand
TCTGGTGTGAGGCGTCATGGAATAGCTCACCAGCGCGATGCCCATCTCCTGCGCGATCTGCTCCATGATGGCAGTCTTACCGATCCCCGGTGCTCCCAGCAAAAATACGGGGCGCTGGCGGACGATGGGGATACGGTAGGTACCGTAGTCATCCTTCTTTAAATACAACTGTACGGTGTTTTTTATGGTTTCTTTTGCCTGACTGATATTCATTTATTTTCCTCTACCTTTTCTTCCAGATCTTCATCTTCCAGCACCACTTTCATGCTCCAGGGCGGTACCGGTCCTCTGGTTTTATCTTCATTCAAAAACGCAAAGATCACATCGTATGGCGGCTGCAGGGGCGGATAGATCCCAAAGCCGTCCGTGAAATAGATCAACCCTTTCAGATTCTCAAATTCGCCCTTCTCCTGCAATTCCTCCACATAGGCAAACACCGGACGAAAATCCGTTCCCCCGAAACCACGCAGGGAAATATCTTTCAGATACGCTTCCAGTTCCTCGCGGTCGGTGATCTTTACATCATTTTGGATCTCACTGTCGCACTGCAGGATGTGGATGTTCACCTTTTGAAAGAAGTTCTCCCCTTCCTTCAGCATCTCAAAGGTCTTGCGTAAAAAGCTCTTCACGATCGATCCCCTGCAGGATGCCGAGGTATCTATGGCGATCACAAACTCCCGCACCTTCTTTTCTTCCCGGTATTCCAGCGGCTCCACCAGTGGCAGATTGCCGTAGGTCGAAAGTCCGTAGGTGTAGTATATATAATCATATTCTTCTTCATTCACACCCATCCGCTCGCCCATCACCATAAAACGCTGCAGGATCTGATGATAATCGTAGCGCTCCTTTGTGGACTCGTCCAGGCTTTCTTTGAGCGCCTCGCCCAGCCCCCGGCTTTCGGTAAAGGATTTGAGTTCCGCCCGGATCCGTCTGGAGATTGCCTGCCACTCTTCTTCCGTCATCTCCATCTGTTCCGGCGCTTTCCAGTACAGATGCAGATCCCTCCGAAAGCTTTTCTGATAATCCACAATGGTCTGTTGGGGCAGCTCCGTGCGCTTAAAATATCGATACAGTTTATCCGCCGTCAGACCGCCGGCATCCTGTCTGAGCACCTTGAGTTTCCCCGGCAGTTCCACATCGTTCTCCAGTGTCACCGCATCCAATTCCAGCTCCAGGATCACGGCTTCCACGGCAATGTCCGCCGCCAGATCCCAGCGCTCCGCATCCAATTTTTCATATCCGTAGGTATGCGCGAAAATACAATGCAGCAGGCTGTGCAGGCAGGCTCTGGTGAGCGCCGCCGGTGTCTTTTGATACAGGCGCAACACATACAGTGGATCGTAATAAAGATTCTGCGCATCCGTTGCGATGCCTTCCAGTCCGAAGCGTTCCTGCAATTGCATTTTTGCCAGTGCCCGGTCCAGAAAGCGCAGATGGATCAACAGATCATCCTTCGCCAGTCCCATGGCCTGCGCCGCCAGTTTCTGTATCTGTTTTGTTTCTTCTTCCGTATACATTATCCTCTGTCACTTCCACACAACCACTGCCGTTCAAAACCCTGCCTGAAATTATATCATATCTTTTAGGGAATATCAAAAAGGCGCCACAGACGCGACGCCTCAAAACATGGTCGAAATGTTTGTTTTATGCCTTTTTCTCCTTTGCCTGTTTTGCCAGGTTTTTGAAAGAATAAACGGCAAGCACCAGAGCCAGTACCACCAGCAGAGTCGCCAGCAATGCCTGAATATATGCCCACACATCTGCGCCTCCTGCACTGATCGCGGAGATCTTGCCCATGATCGTCTGGATCAGGGAACAAACGGTCACGATCAGCATAAATACCATGGGGATGTAGAACATCTTATTGTTTCTGCCCACCTTGCCAAGCCAAGTACATACCGCCAGAAGACCAACCGCTGCCAGCAACTGATTGGCTGCACCAAAGAGCGGCCAGATCTTCGCGTAGCCGGTCATACCCAGACCTACGCCGAGTACCACGGTGATGATGGTGGCAAAATACGGATTGCAAAGGACCTTCTTGGTACCGGTCACATCCTTTACCGTCTCTTCCGGCGCCAGCCAGAATTCCTGGAACATATATCGTGCCAGACGCGTCGCCGTATCCAGGGAAGTCAGACAGAATACGGATACCGCCAAAACAAACATACTGTAGATGACACCCACCAACGGGCTGTCTGCGCCTGCAAAGGTACCGATCATCTGAGAGATACCGCCTGCAAATACCGCCGTCGGGCTGGTCAGACCGGTGGTTGCCAGTGCTTCCTTGTCCACATTTACGGTATGCCATACAAAGCCCACCGCGCAAAGGGAGATCACTGCTACCACGCACTCGATGAGCATGGAGCCGTAAGCGACCGGACGCGCATTAGCCTCATTATCGATCTGCTTGGATGTGGTACCGGAAGATACCAGTGAATGGAAACCGGAGATCGCACCGCAGGCAATGGTCACAAACAATGCCGGGAACAAGCTGCCGGATGCAAACAATCCGTTGGAGCCTGCGATCTGCCAGCCGGAAAATGCCGGAATGTCCAGATTGCCATGTCCTGTAAAGGATGCTCCCAGGATAGCGATGACTGCCACGCCGATCATAAAATACAGTAAGAACGAGCTCAGATAGTCTCTGGGCTGCAACAGGATCCACACCGGTGTCACCGATGCGATCAGGATATAGAGTCCCAGGATCCACATCCACGCATTATAGGAAATGGTGATGGGACACCAGTTCATACCGATGGCTACGATCGCAACGATGCCGAGCACACCGACAACGGATGCCGGCCCGATGGGCACATTTTTGCGGTATACCAAAAAGCCAAATACAATTGCCAGTATGATAAACAGGATCGAGATCATGGCTGTCTGCTGGTGTGCCAGAAGCGCTGCACCTTCTACTGCCGCTCCTGCAGATGTGGTGCTGCCGAAAGTGCTGGCAACGATCGAGCTGAAGGCTGCCACTACCAGAAGCAGTGTCAGATAGGCAAATACGATAAAGATCTTCTTTGCCAGATTGCCCATAGCGTCTTCGATGACTTCACCGATGGACTGGCCCTGATGACGGATCGAGGCAAACAACGCACCGTAATCGTGCACGCCGCCGAAAAAGATACCGCCGATCAACACCCACAAAAGCACCGGGATCCAGCCGAAGATCGCTGCCTGGATCGGTCCGTTGATGGGGCCTGCACCTGCGATAGACGAAAAGTGATGTCCCATCAGCACCGGAGTCTTGGCCGGTACATAGTCCACGCCGTCCTCCATCTCGTGTGCCGGGGTAGTCTTTTTCGGATCTATGCCCCACTGCTTTGCCAGCCATCTGCCGTAAAAGACATAACCGCAGAACAACACGGCCAGGCTGATGATAAGTACTACTGCTGCATTCATAATTCCCCTTATTCCTCCTTTGGTTCCTCAGTCGTTTTGTTGGCCGGGGATTTTTTTATTCTATAACGGACACGCCGTTATATACATTTTCATAAAATGCGACCAGATGCTTCGCTGCCTTATTCGCATACGCTCTTCCTTTTGCCAGATCCATCAGCACCAGGTGTGCCTCCGTATGTCCGCGAAAGTTAAACAGATAGTCCTTTTCATAACGAAACTTCTCCAGACTGCGGAGTACCTCTTCCGCCGGACTGTGTTCGCACAAAAATGCCACCGTTAAATAGGAATACATATGGTCCTTCTCCGGATATTTCTTTCCTTTACATACCAGTTCCGGGGCCATATGCCGCTCCATCAGTTCCCGGATATCTTCCAGAGCCTTGTCGTCGATCATATCCCTTTCCAGAAACAGGATATGCTCGTAACCATGGATACTCCAAAGATTGGCCTTTGGGCTTAAGACATATTTTTCACTGACCGTGGAGAAATACCCATATGCCGCAGCATATACGCCTCCGATCTCATAATCCTGCGTAATATCAAAGGATTTCCGATATTCTTCCAACAGTTTTTCCAAAAACAACTTCCGATCCGCCATCGCCCCATCCTGCCTGCAATTCCTGTACCGAAAAGTAAATATACACCTTTATTATGGTGCCTGCAAGGGTCATCCCCGTCATTTTTTCATAATTTATATAGTAAAATCGAAATTTCTACGGTATATTTAAGAAAAATCTCCCATTGACAACCCTCCCCGCTATGATGTATGGTTAGGAACGGATTAATTTTCACATTATATAAGGAAAGGAAAAAATTATGGAAAACAGCATTATCGAAAAAGGCCCCATTACGGATGAACTGATCCAGAAAATGGACAAATATTTCCGTGCGGCCAACTATCTTTCCGCAGGTCAGCTCTATCTGTTAGAGAATCCCCTGCTCAAGAAGCCTCTTACCGCAGACATGGTAAAGAAGAAGATCGTAGGCCACTGGGGTACCGTTCCCGGCCAGAACTTCATCTTCCTGCACTGCAACCGTGCCATCAAGCGCTACGATCTGGACATGATCCTTCTGTCCGGCCCGGGACACGGCGGAAACTTCTTTATTGCAAACGATTATATCGATGGCTCTTACAGCGAGATCTATCCGAACATCTCCCGTGACGAGGAAGGTATGCAGAAACTGTTCAAGCAGTTCTCTTTCCCGGGCGGCGTTCCGAGCCACTGCGCTCCGGAAACTCCGGGCTCCATCCACGAAGGCGGCGAGCTGGGTTATTCCATCGCACACGGCTGTGGCGCTATCTTTGATAACCCGAGCCTGATCGCTACTGTTGTAGTTGGTGACGGCGAGGCTGAGACCGGCCCTCTGGCTACTTCCTGGCAGTGCAACAAGTTCATCAACCCGGTTGGTGACGGTGCCGTTCTGCCGATCCTGCACCTGAATGGTTACAAGATCGCTAACCCGACCATCTTCGGCCGTCTTTCCAAGCAGGAACTGACCGACTTCTTCCATGGTAATGGCTGGGAGCCGTACTTCGTAGAAGGCGAAGAGCCGATGGAAATGCATCGCAAGATGGCAGAGACCATGGATATCGTGATTGAGAAAATCAAAGAGATCCAGAAGAACGCTCGCGAGAACAACGACGCTACCCGTCCGGTATGGCCGATGATCGTTCTGCGTACACCGAAGGGCTGGACCGGTCCGAAGGTAGTAGACGGCAACCGTATCGAAGGCAATTTTCTGGCTCATCAGGTACCTATCATGATGGACAAGCCGGAGCACCTGGGCATGCTGGAAGAGTGGCTGCGCAGCTACAAGCCGGAAGAGCTGTTCGATGAGAACGGCCGTGTACTGGCAGAGATCGAAGAGCTGTGCCCGAAGGGTGATGCAAGACTTGGTATGAACCCGCACGCAAACGGCGGTAAGCTGCTGCGTGACCTGCGTCTCCCGGATTTCCGCGATTACGCATTCAATACCGAAGCACACGGATCCAAGGAGAGCCAGGATACATCCAACCTGTCCAACTACATCCGCGACATCTTCAAGCTGAACGCTGAAGCTAAGAACTTCCGTATCTTCTCTCCGGATGAGAACAACTCCAACCGCTTCTCTTCCGTATTTGAAGTAGAGAACAGAGACTGGAACGCAGACCAGAGCGATATGGACGATCATCTGTCCCGCTTCGGCCGTGTTATGGACTCTATGCTTTCCGAGCATATGTGTGAAGGCTGGCTGGAAGGTTACCTGCTGACCGGTCGTCACGGTTTCTTCAATACTTATGAAGCATTCTCCCGTATCATCGACTCCATGGGTGCTCAGCACGCTAAGTGGCTGAAGGTTTGCAACCAGCTGCCTTGGAGAGAGGAGATTGCTTCCCTGAACCTGCTGATGTGCTCTACCGTATGGCAGCAGGACCACAACGGTTTCACTCATCAGGATCCGGGCTTTATGGATCATATCGCAAATAAGAAGGCTGACGTGGTACGTATCTACCTGCCGGCTGATACCAACTGCTTACTGTCCACCATGGATCACTGCCTGCGCAGCCGCAACTATGTAAACGTTGTGATCGCATCCAAGCATCCGCGTCCGCAGTGGCTGTCCATGCCGGAAGCAGTTAAGCACTGCACACAGGGTATCAGCATCTGGGATTGGGCAAGCAACGATCAGGGCCAGGAGCCGGATATCGTATTTGCCTGCGCTGGTGAGACCCCTACTCTAGAAGCACTGGCTGCAGTATCCATCCTGCGCGAAGAGCTGCCGGATATCAAGATCCGTTTCATCAACGTGATCGACCTGTTCAAGCTGGTTCCGCAGACCGAGCATCCGCACGGCCTGTCCGATGCAGAGTACGATATGCTGTTCACTACCAACAAGCCGGTAATCTTCAACTTCCACGGCTATGCAACACTGGTACACGAGCTGACCTACCGTCGTCACAACAACCGTCTGATGCACGTTCGCGGTTACAAGGAAGAGGGTACTATCACTACTGCTTTCGACGTACGCGTACAGAACGACATCGACCGTTTCCACCTGGTACAGGACGCTCTGAAGTTCCTGCCGCAGCTGGGCAACCGTGGCGCATATCTGTATCAGAAGATGAGCGACAAGCTGGTTGAGCACAAGCAGCACATCGCTGACTACGGTGTAGACCTTCCGGAAATAGTTAACTGGAAGTGGAAAGATCAGCATTGATCGAGTATACAGAGAAATAAAAAAGGACCGGCGGAGTTAAAACTCAGCCGGTTTTTTATATAAAGAATATTGTTGTCTTTTATTTTTCGAGTATAATTCCCTCGCGGTACGCCTCCAGCAGTTTCTCCAGCTGACTGATGCTTTCCTTCAGTTCCTTGCCGACATCGGTATCCGCTACCATGATACGTCTGGGTGCCATCTCTACAGGGATACGTTCGCTGACGATATCCGCCTCGGTACGTACCGCCACCTCTTTGCTCTCGAACGGCTGGTGGCTTACCAGATACATACCGTGGGAATTGGCTACCAGCGTGTAGCCCGCGATCCCGGTCTTGGCCTGATAGGCCTTGGAAAAGCCGCCATCAATGACCAGCAGCTTGCCTCCGCATTTGATCGGCGTCTCGCCCTTTGCCACTTCCACCGGCACATGCCCGTTGATGATATGGGAGTTCTTCGGGCTTAAGCCAAATTCCTCCATGATCGAATTGACCACTTCCTCATTATTGTAAAGCTTGTAATACGGATTCTTGACCTCTTTGTGGGTTTCTTTATCATCGATAAAGTACCGCTCAAAGGTCGTCATCTTATCCTTACCGTACACCGGCGAGTTTTCTCCGGTCCAGATATAATACAGGATGTCCCTGCCGAACTGCCGCTCTTTCGGATCCTTGGAATAATAGCCCTTTCTCGCATACATCTCCAACGCATCGTACAGCGCCTTCCCCTTGTACTCCACACCAGCGATGCTCTGAGAACGGAAGTTACCCTTCTCATCCATGGGCACGCAGCCGTGATAGAGCAGATTGGAATTGTGCACCTTATACATCGCGCCTTTGGAATAGAGAAACTTCACATGCTTTTGCAGTTTCTCACTATGCTTAAAGGCCGCCACCAGACGCTCCATCACCAACTGTTCATCTTCCGTCAGCGCATACGGATTGCGCGGATCCACCGTCGGGAAATCCACATCCTTCATGGGATATTCCTTACCGTAACATACCACGGTCTTCTTCTCGTAATCGATCTTATCCAGCAGCAACCGCTCTTCCATATTCCATTCCGGATGTCTGCGGATCATCTCCCCTTCCAGCTTAAACTGCAGGATGGCGATAGCCTTGTGCATCCGCATATCCAGCTCCAGATCACGGGTATTATAATCGTCATCATACTTGATGGCAAACACACTGCAGTCCGTCTTGGCATAGGTCTGCAGGGCAAAGGTAGCCAGCGGTACCAGGTTGATGCCGTAGCCCTCTTCCAGATTATCCAGACTGCCGTAACGGGCAGAATTGCGGATCACAGTGGCGATGCAGGCCATATCCCCTGCTGCCGCCCCCATCCAGATCACATCATGGTTGCCCCACTGAATGTCTAAGGAATGATAATGCATCAATGTATCCATGATGATGTGCGGCCCCTTGCCACGGTCAAAGATATCACCGACAATGTGCAGATGATCCACCACCATACGCTGGATCAATTCGCTCAGCTCAACGATAAACTGCGGCGCGCTGCCGATGTTGATGATCGTATGGATGATCTCGTTGTAGTATGCTTCCTTGTCTTCCAGTTCCTGCTTCTCGGTGATCAGTTCCTCGATGACATAGGCAAAATCTTTGGGAAGCGCACGGCGCACCTTGGATCTCGTATACTTGGAAGACACATGGGTCACCATCCGTACCAGCCGGTGCAATGTAACTTTATACCAGTCCTCCAGAAACTCCTCTTCCTCTTCAACGATCGCCAGTCGCTCCTTCGGATAATAAATGAGCGTTGCCAGAGATCGTTTGTCCCGCTCACTCAGCGTATTTCCAAACTCTTCATCGATCTTTCTGCGCACCGATCCGGAGCCGTTCTTCATCACATGATTGAACTGCTCGCACTCTCCGTGAATATCCGTAAGGAAGTGCTCCGTACCTTTCGGCAGGTTCATGATTGCCTGCAGGTTGATGATCTCGGTGGATGCCGACGCGATATTCGGAAACTGATTTGCCAGGCTCTTCAGATATTTAAATTCAATACTGTCCAGTTTGATGTCCATAAGTTTGTCCAGCCCCCCTTATCCGTTCTTTCTCTAATCTAATATATCACAAAAACACCCCGGATACAAAATGCTTCTAGTGTGACAATTCCGGATACTGACTTTCCACCGTCTGATAGAATAGATCACAAGCTTCCTCATATGATTTTTGGCCGGTAATATATTGCTTCATTGCCGAAAGATAGGCCTCCCTGCAAGCCACATCATATACGGTCACATTGGAACAATCCACCTGCGTGCCGACACGATCCAGGATCTCATTGGGGTTCTGTCCGCCCAGGATCTGCTGGGAGAAAGCCGGATCCTGTGCTATCTGTGTCATCACATTTTGATTATTCACACACTCGGTATACGAATGTGCCATTTCCATCAGCATGGTCTCATCGGTAGTCATAAAACGCATAATATCGGCAGCCAGATCCGGATGCAGGGTACCCCGGGCCGCTGCAATCCAGGTTCCGCCCCAGTAAAAGCTCCGGGGGCCTTCCGTAACTCCCCATCTGCCCCGGCCGGCTACGGATGTGGCATCATCCCCATAGGTGCAGAAGTTATATAACCAGGAGGGGCCGAAGTAACAAAATACATTCCCCTGCTGATCGAAACCATGATACCAGTCAGCACTCCACTGGATATCATTTTCCGTCGATCCCTCTGCCACCATCGATGCCGCTCCCCTCGCCCATTCTTCCATTGCCGGATCAATGGTGATCTTGCCGTTTGTCACCCACGGTGTGGACAGATTGTTATAATATACCCTATAGTTATCCTCCAGCGTAGCCGTCATCAAATATCCCTGATCCGCCATTTTTTCCGCGGTTTCATAATAGGCATCCCAATCCTTGACTGCCTCCTGCACATCCACCGGATTGTCGGAGCCCAATACATCCATTGCGATATCCCGGTTATAGAGCATCACGCCCGGATACGCCTGCCACGAAACTGCCCGCTGCCGGCCGCTCTGATCCGTAACCAGTTCTTTGGTAAAATCATACTGCCCGGAAAGATCAGCATCCGTGATCCCCAGCTCATCGAGCGGTATGGCGTAATCCAGATTTTCATCGATGTATTCCTTTGCATAATCCGCATCCAACAGGAACAGATCCGCCCGGGTACTATCATCGTTACTATCATTGCAATACAGTACCTGATCCAGCGCCCCCTGATATGCGTAATCCGCGCTCTGCACTATGATAAAGTGGATCTTGATATCTCCGATCTGTCCGGTCCGGTCATCGAGTGTTACATACCCGGGATAATACTCCTCCATCCGGCTCCTGAACTCTTCGCTATAGCAATAGATATTAAATACATCCCCCTGCCCATTCTGAGGCGCGGTCACCCGAGGCGTCGGCGTTGGCTGGTTATGAGAATCTCTTAGTTCCCTCGCCTGCCGTTCTCTTCGTTCCTGCTCCGCTGCGATCCGGCGCTCCAATGCATCCAGCTCGTTCAGATTTTCGACCACCTCCGCAAACGAATTGCCCAGCTCCATCTCTTCCACATTTTTCCGAAGCAGCATTTCGCCGCAGTTATGTGTTACCAGCAAAAACAATGCTGCCAGAATGCCTTCCGCAGCAGTCACCAAAAGGCCCTTCTTCAAAGCATCCTTCGGCGTTTTGTAATCCAACATGATGGCGGCTGTCAACAATAATATGCCCGTTGCAAGTGTCCCGACCATAAAAAATGCAGACACCAAAACTCGCAGCGGAGTAAGCGGGATCACCTCTGCAAGATGCTTCACGGAATATGCTTCCAGCGCTTCTCTGTCCACTTCCAGAAAAGATTCTTTCCATAATACAGCCCTGTCGCTTTCCTCTTCCTTTTTCGAAAGCCGCATTCCGTCATAGAACGCTTCCATCAGATCTTCCACCTGATCCGCATCCAATTCCCCGTTTCCTCGTGCGTACAACAACTCGTCGATATAAGAAGCGATCAGGACTGCCAGCTGCTTTTTGAACTGCTTATCCTCCAGGGCGTCCTTCACATTCTTCTTATGG
>JAFXQR010000136.1 GCA_017526985.1 Lachnospiraceae bacterium | reverse complement strand
TGCTGACGGAAGCGCAACAGAATAAGATCCCCATATTTCCGTATATGGCGGGATTCCGCTATCTGTTTCCTGCCCCGGTGAGCCGGTGGGATCCGGTATTGCATCGGCCCCTCCCGTTTTTCCGCAAGCTGTCAGTGACATCAAAGCAACCGCACACATACTCCTGAAATACAGAGATCTTTTTTTCATTTTTTTACTCCTGTTATTTGATTAACCCTTCGTAGAACCGCTGGTCACGCCTTCCACATAGTACTTCTGCATGATGATGAACAGAACGGAGATCGGAATGGAAATGATCAGACCGCCTGCACAGAACGCTGCAAAGTTCTGATGGATCAGTGTCTTATCCAGCATATTGTACAGACCGATCGCTACCGTCCAGTCTTTGGAGATACCGGAATTGAGCATCAGTCTCGCAAACACGAAATCGCTCCAAGGTGCTAGGAATGCTGAAATAATCTGATATACAATGATCGGCTTACAAAGCGGCATCATAACCCGGAAAAATATCTGCAGTTCGTTTGCGCCTTCGATCCTGGCCGCCTCACGCATAGACACCGGAATGGTATCCATAAAACCTTTGACGATCAGGTACCCCAGGCCGGAACCTGCGGAATACACCACGATCATACCGATGTGGCTGTTCGTCAGACCGATGGACTTCATAATGAAGTATACCGCGATCATAGACAGTACACCGGGGAACATACCCAGGATCAGCGAAAAACGGATCATTCCCTGGCGTCCCGGAAAACGCATACAACTGAACGCATAACTTACCATCAGGATAAACGCTGTAGAGATCGCGCAGCTGAATATCGCAATGATCAGCGTATTCAAAAACCATCTGCCGTACTGCAACACAGAGTCCGGATGGAACAGGACGCGGCTGAAATTGGCAAGTGTCCATTTCTCCGGGAAGAACCGTGTATAACTGATGCCCGGATTGGCACTGAATGCCGTCACCACCAGCCATAAGATCGGGATCAGCCAGAAAGCTGCCAGCAATGCCAGAAGCGTGTTCTTACAGATACTGCCGATCAGGCCTTTTTTCTTCATCCCCAAGCTATGTTCTGCTTCCCTCGCCACGGTCATCTTGCGGTTGGTAGGTTCTGCCGTCTTTATCGGTGCAGCCCCCGCCGGAGCAAACGCGCTCTGAGCGTTGTTCTCCTCTGTCTCTTTATCCGTATCCGGAAACAGTTCGGAAATCTCTTTCAACTCATCTGTATTTGTATTCTTCTCGTCCATCATATCTGATAATCCTCCTCTCTGCCTCCTGCCATCAACTTGGAATAGGATACCAGAGTAAACAGCACACAGATGATAAATACGATGATACCGATCACGGAAGCCATCTTGTAGTTGTAATATTCATTGGTCAGACGGAACAGCCAGGTAACCAGAAGGTCTACTTCCTTTGCATTGGAATTGGCCAGCATCTGGTCCGTCGTGGTATACACATCCTGCGTCAACAGATAGATGACATTGAAGTTGTTGATGTTTCGTACAAAGTCGGTGATCAGTGCCGGTCCCTGAACTACCAGGATATAAGGTACTGTGATCTTCCAGAAAATCTGCGTGTGGCTGGCGCCGTCGATCCGCGCGCTTTCCAACTGATCCTGTGGCGCATTCATCAGCACACCGGTAGCGATCAGCATCTGATACGGAATACCTACCCAGATATTAATGAGTACGATCATCACTTTTGCCCAGCCTTTGCTGGTCAGGAACGGAATGAAATTCATATTGGCGCCCAACAGTCCGATGCTCTTGAAGAAATCGGTAATACCTGCATTCGCGCAAAGCGTATTGACGATACCGTCATCACGGAAAAAGTTTCGTACCAGGATGAGCGTTACAAACTGTGGTACCGCAATAGCGATCACAAACAAGGAACGCCACATTTTTTTCAGCTTCACACCCTTGGAGTTGATGAGTACCGCCAAAACGATACCACCGATAAAGTTTGTGAATGTCGCCAGTACCGCCCAGACAAGTGTCCAGCCGAGTACCTTTCGGAAAGCATAACCAAAAGTGATGGTCATACCTCCGCTGCTGATCAGCGCTTTGAAGTTATCAAATCCCACCCAGGTAAACAATGACGCCGGCGGCATATGATTCTGATCATAATTGGTAAATGCGATCGCGACCAACACCAGGATCGGCAGGATGTTCATCAACACGATACCGATGGTCGGCAGGGTCAGCAGTGAGATATAAAACTTCTTACCAACCATATCCGCAATATCCTCCAGGATATTGTTGACATGTCTTCCGGCCCAGGCATCTTTTTCTACCTTATAAGCCGCTTTCATATTGTGGATGTAATACATCACAAAAACCACCAGCAGGAACAATGAGATCATGCTGTGGATCAATATCAAAAAGGAATTGTCATAATTGTTCGTTGTTTGCTGCATCGTGACAGGATCAAATGTCTGCTCCATCTGTACGGTTCCCAATGTACCAAACTTTGTCAGATACGGAACCGAATAGACGGCAAACACGATAAAGTACATGATCTGCACCAGTGTGATCAAAATACCTTTGGCAAACTGTTTTCTGGCGATAAAACCTGCGCCCATCACGATCAGGGATGCTCTGGTCCCCCAGTCACCCTTATTCACAGCCGTACCGAAATCGGTGAAGTATTTCTTGATCCCCTCTCCGACTTCTTTCAGCAGGTCTCTTTTTACCACTTCTTCTGTCTGTTTTCTTTTCTTTGCCATATTCCACCTCTAAAAATAACGTACATAACCGGTTTTATGGTGTAAAAAACCCCATATGCCTTTCCACTCCAAAAGCATATGGGGTTGAAAAAATGCTTAGTTTGCAGATACCGGTGCGTTGATACCTTCTACTGCATTATCCAGCAGAGTCTGCACATCGGTTCCGTCCGGATTGCCATTGCCCAAGATCTCACCCAGAGACTTTGCCGGATCCCAGAAATTGCCGCCGATACGCTGCGGGGTAGCATATTCTGCCTGCGCTGCGATCGCCGCAATCGCCGGATCAGCCTTTACCGTCTCGGAAGAAGCAGCCTTGATATTCGCCGGTCCAAGACCTCTTGCTTCAAATCTTGCTACCTGGCTCTCTTCGTTGGTCAGATATTCTGCCAGCAGCATAGACCAGCCCACATATGCGGAGTGCGGATTCACACCGATCAGCTTGTAGCCTGCAAAAGAGCTCATCTGATATTCCTTGTCACCTGCGGTAAAGGTCGGGAGCTTTGCTGCACCGTAATCGTCACCCAGTGCCTCGGAGATCGCTGCTGCACTCCAGGTACCGTTCACGATTGCCGCATACTTGCCATCCTTCATGTTGGATACTGCGGAAGCATCGTCTGCAGCCTTTACAAATACGCCGGTGTCTACATAGCCCAGGATCGCATTTGCGATATCCACACCAACGCCTTCGTTCCAGTTGCACTCATTGGTCACACCATCTGCTGCCAGTCTTGCATACAGATCTGTCCCCTGCGCTGAGAAGAAACCGAACAGATACCACGCATTTGCCAGTTCGAAACCGATCTGGGTGTCTGCAGCACCTGCTACTTCTACCATCTTGTCCAGGCTCTTGATATCATCCTCACTGAATACACTCTTGTTGTAGTACAAGAAATAGCCGTTGTCTGCTGTCATCGGGTAAGCATAAACCTTACCGTTTACGGTAGCTGCTGCTACGGAACCGGCTACATTCTCCTTGGATACATCATAGGTGTAAGCTGCTGCCACTTCCTGCAGCGCGCCTGCATTTACCAGATCGTTGATCTGGTCATCTGCAAAAGCAAATACATCCGCTGCTGCTGTCGGGTCAGACAATACATTGTCCTTTGCGGTAGACTCGGAGCATGCACCCAGCTGGATATCAAACTTCACCTCCGGATACTGTGCTTCAAACTTATTGATCAGATCCTGGGTCAGTTCCTGATCTTCTTCGGAAGCCCATACGACCAGTTTGACGGTATCGGTAGTTGCCGCGATCAGGTTACCCACAGCAGAATCATCTGCCTTCGCTACTTCTACCACCTCTGCCTCGGTCGGCTCTGCGCCGGTGTTATTCTCCGGAGCTGCCTCGGTCGGTGCACCTGCTGCCGGCGGTGTTTCCTGTGATGTGCAGGCTGCCATGGTTGCGGTCATCATAATGGCAGACATTGCAAGCGCAATCGCTCTCTTTTTCATTTTGTTTCCTCCTTAAAAAATTGTTGCTATTAACATTGTTGTTTACCTATTGCATTCCTTGCATCGTGCTAACAGCCGTACAAGTTGCGCAATCGGTTGCTCATGAGACGATAGTAGCATTTCAATGTTTCCTTGTCAAATGGAATTTATCCGCTTTTTTCTACAAATTTCGCGCTTGTTCTTTCGTACAGTTTTGACAATTTTTTAAAACCGGCTATAATGTCGAAGCCCGCAGCATTACCTCATAACCAAGCATCTGTTTCTCCTGCGGTGTCTGGCCGTCGATCATAGCCAGCAGAGTACGACAAGCCGTGATGCCCAGCGCCTTCGGCTCGTATCCCAGGGAGGTGATCGCCGGCTGGTTATCCTCGATCAGTGAACTGTTGTAAAAGGACGCAACTCGCAGTTGCGCAGGGATCTGCACCCCTTCCTTCTTCAGTTTGCCCAGCGTCACATAGCACACCCTATCATCCTCGCAAACAATACAATCCAGCTTTCTGCGCAAAACATCTTCTACAGCGTGCTCAATCTCCTCATTTTTCCTGCAATTCATATAAAAATACTGTTGTACGCCTTCCATCCCCTCCTCGAAACCACGACGTCTGGACTGCGTAACCACTTTATCTTCCGTTCCCCCGATCAATGCCGCGGAATGTATCCCCTTCAGCTTCAGGATCGATGAAAGCTCCCTACAGGCAGTAACATGATCGTTGTCCACCTGTACCACATTTTCTTCTTCCGTACTGCCGATCGCCACAAATGGGATATCGCTCTTTTTCAGCGCCCGTATCGCGGGATCCTCCGTAAGGGTCTGCCCGAGAATGACACCATCCACCTTATGATTGTCCAAAACCCGCATCAGACCGCCGATATTATGTCCATATACCGTTGTGATCAGCACATCATAGTCCGCTTCTGCAGCAGCATCGATCACACCCTGCATACATCTCTGATAAAAATACAGAGATCCCACTTCCGAATCTCCCGGCACCACCCAGCCGATATTATATGTTCTGGACTGCGCCAACCCTCTGGCTATCAGATTGGGCTTATAGTTATTCTGCTCAATAAACTCCAGTACACGCCTGCGCGTTTTGTCGCTGATACGCCCCTTTCCTGAGATCGAACGGGACACGGTCGTTTTGGAAACGCCCAATTCTCTAGCTATATCATCAATTGTCAGGTTTTCTGTCGTCATATCGTCCCTCGATACTGTTTGGATTTTGCGCAAGCGGTTGCCCAATTTCAATATAATGAAATGGCTTTCCCTTGTCAAGCCATTTCTGAACAAATTCCGGTTGTTTCTCCTAAGAAGGGACCCTCAGCAATGCAAAACCGTGTACTTTTAAGAACTGGTTACGCTATGTAACAATTCTGTAAAAGTACACGGTTCCGAATCCTTGACAAGGCCGAAATGTTTGCAAAGGGATATTGAGGAAGAACATACCGAGATATGTGTGAAAATCTATAGAAACATATAAAAGCCTGCCAAACATATCGGTATAAGACATGCTTGGCAGGTTTCGGCATTTCATACTCTATCTCCGGAACACTATTGTGCAACATCAAACCAAAGCTTTGTTTCCGGATCACTATAATCTTTAAATTCTATTTGTTTTATCAAATCAGGTCCACTTATCCTTATAGGTTCCCCTTCATCAACAAGCATCCATGAGTCTTTCCAAAGCCCTGCAAATAACCGACTCAATGATTTCTCTGTATTTATTGTCATTCCATACCCATTTGGGGTTATAACAGCTTCGTTTAAACAACTTATATAGTATCTATTCAAAAATTGTTGTCCTTCTTCATCGGATAAATATTCACCAATACAAACATTATTTCGATATACACCACATATCACAAAATCTGGTAATCGGTATTCTTCTATCTGACTAAGATCTTCTACATTGATTAATAAACCATATCTAGCCAGGCCTCCCCAATGCAAAAGTTTTTCATCAGACATGTTATTAATCTCTTCTTCTGTCAGATCCGGCGTTATAGGTTCGAGATCGTTACAAGTAACAGTTTCTTGTATATGCTTATTCCACGAATAATAAAAAGAAGAATCCTCAAACCATTTAATGATATTATTGGATGCCGAATCATCTATGTATATTGATCCATCTAATTTAATGTCCTCATCGGCAGATGTTCTCATTTTATAGTTTGGTTTTAGGACATTGTTACCTGATATCGGTAAATCCGATCTAAAAATCTGCATATAGATAGGAATATTTCCATTGAAATAACCATCCGATTCAAAATCTGTATATTGCCGAGATAAATCCGCTATATCAATCCACTCTTCTAACTGATTCACTTCCTCAAAAGATAATCTTCCTATGCAAAAGACATTATAAAGGTGATCCCACATCTCATCAGTGTATTGCAAACAATATGGCTCAGATTCGATGTTCTCGTAAAAATATTCATTTGCACAGTATACATAGCCATCCCGAAAAATGAAACATATACTGTAATCCGTATAGTAATCGTTCCATTGAGTTGATTCCACTGTAGGAACAAAGCCCATCATAAAATATGATTTATTATGTGGTATCACACTCATTACAAGAAGATTCCCCATGTTGATATTATCTATCTCGCCAAAATTCTCTATTTCAACATATTCATATTCCGATTCCCACTTTATGGAATTATTAGAAACCAGGATATCTTGGCTATTAACCTCTTGTGTTTGATTATGTGCGCAACCACATAGTACAATGGAAACAGTTATGACAATACATATTATTTTGCTTCCGGCTCGTAAATCCATTTATACCTCCGTAAACACATTTAACAGCTACATATTATCGAAGATCATCAACTTAGAAGTGACTTCAAAATAAAAGTATTTATATATAAGAAACGTTTTACATCTACATTTTTTATGGCTTTTTAAAAACTTTGTAGCGAATATATAAAAAACTTGCATATTGATGCCGTGTACTTTTAAGAGCACATTAAGCTATGTAACATTTCTGTAAAAGTACACGGTTCCTTATCTCCTGATCATAATACTGTTCAAAATCAGCATTTCCTTGATTATTAATATAATTATT
Organism: Lachnospiraceae bacterium; assembly: GCA_017526985.1. Classification (GTDB taxonomy): domain Bacteria; phylum Bacillota; class Clostridia; order Lachnospirales; family Lachnospiraceae; genus NK4A136. The sequence goes on along the minus strand of JAFXQR010000136.1, from coordinate 196 downwards.
ATATTCATTTGCAAATTCTCTGTTATAGTATATTCCCGCAAGTGTCGGTCCAACCTGTTTTTTGCAAGCCTTTTTTGCATAAAGTTGCAAAATATAAATGTAGGTTGTTGCAAAACAGTTTTGTAGGTTGTTGCACCTACATTTTGTAGTTTATTGCAAAGGACTATGCCGGCCGGTTAAGACCGGCACATCCAAT